>CAZLES010000017.1:0-10637 GCA_964558615.1 uncultured Zetaproteobacteria bacterium | reverse complement strand
CGCTTGCAAATGGGTGTGTATGGTCAACGTCAGGAAGGGGTGCAAATGATTCGTGTCAAGCTTCCTGGCGGTGTATTAACACCTGAGCAACTGGAAGTTTTGGGTGAGTGTGTGGGGTTGTACGCAGGAGCCATGCCTACGGACGGTACACTTCAACAAGCGCCTGAAAAGGTCGCGCATATTACCACGCGCCAGGATATTCAGGCGAACTTTGTCAGGCTGGATGATGTGGTACCATTTTTGCGCAAGCTGGACGCGGCAGGGCTTACCACACGAGAAGCTTGCGGCAATACGGTGCGTAATGTTTCGACTTGTTTTCTGGCAGGTAAATGCCCTGCCGAACATGCGGATGTTACCGTTCACGCGCGCAAGTTTGCTGAATATTTTTTACGCCACCCTCTGGCGCAACAGTTTCCACGCAAGTTCAAGGTGACATTTTCAGGTTGCGCGACTGATTGTGGTTTCAGCGGTATGCATGATATTGGATATATTGCCAAACAGCATGATGGCAAGTTTGGTTTTGAAGTGTGGGCGGCAGGTGGTTTGTCTTCGCAGCCCATGCCTGCCATCAAGCTGGAAGATTTTATTGAGGAATCGGAAGTGTTGGTGGTGGGTGAAGCTTTGATGCGCATCCACTTTAAATACTCTGACCGCAAACGCAGAGCACGAGCGCGCATGAAATATGTGGCGCAAAAGTTGAGGCAAGAAGGGTTTATTGAAGAGTACAAAAAACAACGTGCTATGATTGAAGGTACATTGCCTGATGTGGTTTTTGAAGGCACCAACTGGCGTTCACCAACGGGTCATATGCCTTTTGCTGAAAGCGGTATTGTTGCGCAACATGATGGTAAAACATCAATATTATTAAATGTTTTTCGTGGTGACTTAACACCCTTACAATGTCGTGCTGTAGCACAAGCTGCTCGGTTGGGTGGAAGCAATGAATTGCGTGTAACCACGGAGCAAGGTTTGGTGATTGTCGATGTAAACCCAGAAAAAGTGGATGATGTGGTTGAAGTGTTGGGCAATGCCGACCTTCGCACTTCTTATGCGCGGGGTATATCGGATATTACAGCTTGCCCTGGTACTGAAACATGTAGGTTGGGGATTACGTCTAGCCGTGGTTTGGCGCAGGCATTGCAGCCTTTGATGGTAGATTTGAAACAAGATCCTGCATTGGCTGGTATTACGATTAAAGCATCGGGTTGCCAGCATTCTTGTGGTCGTCATCATATTGCAGACTTGGGTTTTCATGGCATGGCGAAAAAGGTTGCAGGGCAACCTGTGCCGCATTATCAATTGCATGTGGGTGGCTCGGGTGTGGCGGGTGAATCATTTGCTTTTGCCTCGGATTGGGTGCCTGCCAAACATGCGCCAGAAGCAGGTATTGCCGTGCTTCAAGCTTATAAAGATGGGCGCAAAGATGATGAGTCGGTTCATGATTGGGCAGAGCGTTTAGGTAAAGAAGGTTTGTCTGAAATATTGGCTCCATTTAAGGCTGATGCAGGCGAAGTGGACGGCTTGATTTATGACTGGTCAGAAAATGAAGCCTTTAATACCAAAGGCAATAAAAAGGGAGAGTGTGCAGGTGCGGTGCTGTCCATGTCGGATGCCCTGGTTTCAGAAGCGGTATATGAGCTGATGATTGCGCGGGCACATATGGATGCCTTGTTTTGGGCGGAAGCGCATACAGCCTTGAAACGCTCTGTAATAGCAGCAGCAAGGGCATTTTTGATCAGCTTTGGTGAAGCGCCAGAGGATGACGCGCAAGTACTGGGTTTGTTGCTATCCAATGCCAGCAGCGATACTAAAATCATGCGGCGGTTGAACGCGGTTCAGACAGCACTGATGGACATAGATTTATCTGACCCTGCAGCAGGTATCACCAGGCTTGAGGGTGAGCAGGCTGCATTTGTGGCTCTGGCCAAAAAGCGTTTCGCGGCAGTGCCTGAGGAAACGGAAAGACAAGCCGCACAACCCCAGCAGGTTGAAACATCTGAACAAGTAACTACATTGGACTTGTCAGGTGTGGCATGCCCCATGAACTTTGTGAAAACAAAAATCAAGTTGGCAGGCTTGCCCATAGGGGCTCAACTGTTTGTTATTCTTGATGATGGCGAGCCAATTGAGAATGTGCCATTATCTCTGGAGGAGCAAGGTCAGGCTGTGTTAAGCAAGGAACAAATATCGGATACGCAATGGAAAATTCTGGTTGAGCGTAAAGTGTAAGCATGACTGACGATTTGCATCCATTTTCCAATCCTGGGCGAACCAAGCTTGCTTTGGTGAGTCGTGGTCTGGCATTGCCGCATGGCTTGCCAGAGGCCTCGCGCTGGTTGGCTCAAATCAATGGTGTGGAAACCGTGCTGGATTTACGTTTGCCATCGGGGCACTTCTGCTCCGTACCTGTGGGGCAGCCTTATACGGAAGAAAGCGGCTTTTCGGTGGTTTCGGTGCGAGGCAACAAGGCGGTACTTGAGTGCGGTGGTGAGCGGGAAACTGTGGAACTTATTGAAGCTCCCGCATTTTACAAGCAGCGCACACGCCGGGGTTCTCGCATGGGAAGTTTTGCTTCTTTGCATGACAAACTGCTTATTTTACAACCTTTTATGGGTTGTGGGTTCTTTGCCGGCCAGGGTGAAGCTTGTGCTTATTGCCAGTTTGATTCCATGCTGAATGCCAAAGAGCCCCCCTTGCGCGACCCTTTGGAACTGGTGGAAGTTGTGGTGGCGGCTTTGGCTGAACGAGAGGTTGATACCATATATCTGTATAATGGCTTTTCACCAGCGGATGATGTTGGGTTATCCAAATTGTTGCCTGTCATTGCCTTGCTTCGCCGTCATGTGGGGCACAGGCAAATTGCCCTGGAAACCGTTGCGCCCAGGGATGTGAGTGTAATCGATGCGCTGTATGCGGCAGGCCTGGATATTTTTACTTGCAACCTAGAAGTCTTTGATACATCAAGATTTAATGAGGTTTGCCCAGGTAAGGCCAAATATGGTGGTCAGCAGGCGATATTCAAGGCTTTGGAACACGCGTGTACCGTGTTTAGGGCAGGTGCAGTGGTCAGCCATTTGATTGTTGGTCTGGAGCCTGTTGAATCAACCATACGAGGTATGAAACAATTGATTGCGCAAGGTGTAGTACCATTGCTTGTTCCTTTCAGGCCATTGCCTGATACACCATTGGAACATCAGGAGATTCCATCACTGGATGATATTGAAGCGGCATTGCTTGAACAATACAAGCTGCTGGAAGAAGCACAAATTCCCACGCACAGGTTAAGGGATATGGGACGTGTGCTAACCCCCATGGAAAGTGGGGTGCTTGATGGCAATCGAATACCAACCTTGGCGACACGCTGGAATGTATCTCCGTTGGGCAGGAAGTTGGATGGCTGGATTGATAGCCTGCGAAGACATTTGCGGGTGAAAGAACAAAGCCACCAGAAGCAATCAATTTACCAGCTGTTGCTCAAAGAAATCAAGCCCTTTGCGGCCTTGTTCATGATTGTGGCCTTATTTGCTGTTGCCGTACAATGGGAAACACCGCAAGGGTTAAGCTTGCAAGGCTATCACGCGCTTTTGGTCTTTGTGTTGTGTTTGGTCTTATGGGTAACCCAGTTATTACCCTTGCCCATTACATCATTGCTGGGTCTGGCCTTGTTGCCCATATTGGGTGTGTTTTCAGCGTCGGATGTATTTGCCTTTTTTGGTCATCCCGCGGTGTTTTTTATTTTGGGCGCGTTCATGCTGGTGGCAGGAGTGATGCAGCGCGGTTTGTCGGAGCGCCTGGCCCTGACCCTGTTAAGCAAGGTGGGACAAAGTGAGCATCGGCTACTCATGACCATGCTTTTTTTACCTGCTGTCATGGCATTTGTGATGCCTGAACATGCTGTGGCCGCGCTGTTTTTACCCATTGCGTGGGAAACCGTGCACGCGCTGGGTTTGAAGAAAGGCAATGCTTACGCGCAAGCTGTTTTTTTTGCTTTGGCCTGGGGTGCGATTATTGGTGGGGTGGCAACCCTGCTCGGTGGCGCGCGAGGCCCGCTCGCTCTGGCTTTGGTGAGTGAGCTTGCGGGACAAGGTTTTTCCTTTATGCAATGGAGTTTGGCCGCGTTGCCTTTGGTGTTGGGTGTATTACTGGTTGCGGCATTATTGCTGCGCCATATGGTTAAGGGAGTGCGCCTAGATATGCAAGCGGTTCAGGACAAGTTTACGGAGCGTCAATTGGAGCTTGGTTCGCCTGGTATCCAGGGCTGGATGATGAGTGCGCTCTTGTTCGTTACGGTGATGGCATGGTTGTTTGCAGGGCATACCAATGCTCTGGCCAGTATTGCCTTGATGAGTGTGGTGTTGATGTTCGTTTTTCGTTTGGCGGATTGGAAGGGTGTGGAAAGCCATGTGCAGTGGGGTGTGATTTTGATGTATGGGGGCGCGATTGCCATGGGTAAAGCGCTGTCCAACACGGGGGCAGCCCTTTGGCTTGCGCACACCTTGATACCTGGGGATGTGGCAGGGCTGGCTTTGATGGTGGTGCTGGCGTTGGTGACCCTTATTTTGACCGAAGGGGTGAGCAATGCCGCAGCTGTTGCCATTGTATTGCCGATTGCCATGCCTGTGGGTATGGCAGCGGGTATTTCGCCTGTTACCGTTGCTTTGGCTATTGGTATTATTGCGGGCTTTGCCTTTATGCTACCTATGGGTACGCCGCCGAATGCCATGATCTATGCCAGTGGTTACATACGCCCTTCTGCCATGTTGAAATATGGCGTTGTACTTTCGCTTTCAGCGTTGGTGCTGTTTTTATTGGTGGCCAGTTTGTGGTGGCCAGTGATTGGCTTGACGTTTTAAGAGTATGACAGAGGTTTGGATGAACAAGATAGAACAAAGTATAGTATATTTGCAGCAAGCCGAGCAGTCGTTTAATCGGGTTGTATTTGCTTGCAGCTTTGGCGCGGAAGATGTGGTGTTGTTAGACCTTATTCAACAACATGCTCGGCATATACGCATCATCACTTTGGATACAGGGCGCTTGCCGCAAGAAACGTATGATGTGATGGATGCGTGGCGTAAGGAAAAAGATTTGGATATCGACTTGTATTTTCCTGATGCGAATGATGTGGAAAGCATGGTGAAGCAAAATGGTGTGAACCTGTTTTATGACAGTGTTGAAAAGCGTAAACAGTGTTGTTTTGTAAGGAAAATCAAGCCATTGAAGCGCGCGTTGGCGGGAGCGGATGCCTGGGTGACAGGTTTGCGTGGTGAGCAGGCGAAAACACGCGCGACCATGCTGGCCGTGGAAGATGATAAAGCATTTGGTATCAAAAAATATAATCCGCTGATTGACTGGTCAGAACAAGATGTATGGGACTATATCCAATCGCATAAATTGCCGTATAATGCGCTGCATGATCAGTTTTACCCATCCATTGGTTGTGCGCCTTGCACACGAGCTATCAGTGTGGGTGAAGACCAAAGAGCAGGGCGATGGTGGTGGGAGCAGGAAGATGCTGTGGCAGAATGCGGTTTGCATGTAAATCCGATTGCTGGGAAAGCGGCAAGGAAAGGAGCGTGATATGACAGCTAAAGTTGAAACCAAAACAGATAAAAAAGATTTGACGCTGGTGTGTTTCAGCGGCGATTTTGATAAGGTGCTGGCCGCTTTTGTTATGGCAACGGGTGCTGCGGCAACCAATCGCAAGGTAACGATGTTTTTCACGTTTTGGGGTTTGAATGTGCTCAAGAAAGACTATGGGCGCAAGGCTTTGGGTAAAGGTATTTTGGCTAAAGCCTTTAACTTCCTTATGGGTGGCAGGGATAAGTTGCCGCTTTCTCGTCTGAACTTTGGTGGTGCAAGCCCTTGCTTGATGACCGGTATGATGAAAAAACACAATGTAGCCACGTTGCCCGAGTTGATTGAAGCTGCGCATGCTTTGGGTGTTCGTCTGGTCGCATGCGAAATGGCATTGCATATTTTGGAATTGGAACGTGATGACTTGATTGAAGAAGTGGAAGATGTGGTGGGTGTGGCCACATTCCTTAATGAATCAGAAAACGCGCATATTATTTTTGTGTAGGAAGCCAATATGGAATTTTTAGATATCACCAGTGAAACCTGCCCGATGACATTTGTCAAAGTGAAACTAAAGCTGGCAAAGATGGATAAGGGTCAGGAGTTGGAAGTCATCCTGAATGAAGGTGAGCCGTTGAAAAACGTGCCTGCTTCGTGTGAAGAGCAGGGGTATCAGGTGCTATCCATCGAAGAAGTGGGTGGTGGTAAACACCGCATTATTATTCAGAAGTAATTCGAGGCTAAAATGAGCAAACATAAACTAACCCAACTCAAAGCATTGGAAGCGGAATCCATTCATATTATTCGTGAAGTGGTCGCAGAGTTTAGAAATCCTGTGATGTTGTATTCTGTGGGTAAGGATTCGTCTGTGCTGGTACATTTGGCACGCAAGGCTTTTTATCCTGCGCCACTTCCTTTTCCATTGTTGCATGTGGATACAGGCTTTAAGTTCAAGGAAATGTACGAGTTTCGCGATAATTTTTGCAAAGAAATTGGTGCAAACCTGATTGTTCGCAGAAATGAAGATGCGATTGCTAAAGGCATGAATCCGAAAGAATTTGGCGTAGCTCGCTGTTGCGGCGCACTCAAAACACAAGCTTTGCTCGATGCCTTGGAAGAAGGCGGCTATGATGCTGCTTTTGGTGGCGCGCGTCGTGATGAAGAAAAGTCTCGCGCCAAAGAACGTGTATTTTCCATGCGTGATGAGTTTGGGCAATGGGACCCCAAAAATCAACGTCCTGAATTGTGGAATATCTACAATGGCAGGATTCATGATGGTGAGTCTGTGCGTGTGTTTCCGATTTCCAACTGGACGGAAATGGATATATGGTCGTACATTCGAGAAGAAAATATCCCGATTGTACCCTTATATTTTGCCAAAGAGCGCCCCATGATTGAGCGTGGCAACCTGTTGATTCCGTATTACGAAGAGAATCAAGACCAATATCTGGAAGGTGAAGAGCCTAAAATGATGATGTCGCGTTTTCGCACTTTAGGTTGCAGTCCATGCACGGGCGCGGTGCGCTCAGAAGCCAGTAATATTGACGAGATTGTGATTGAAGCTGCTGCTGCCAGGCGTTCGGAGCGGGAAACACGGATTATTGATCATGGAAGTAATTCCATGGAAGATAAGAAGAAAGAAGGTTATTTTTAAAACCACAAAGGCACCAAGCCACAAAGCTAAGGTATGCTAAAACTTGTTGTGGATAAAAAGTAAAGTGAGTAAAAGTTTTTTGCTACAAATGTAAGTACGAAGGATATTGATGTTTTCTTTGTGTCTTTGTGGTGAGTAAAGGATAAGAAGAATGACAAAAGCAAATTTTGACTTGGTAAAAGAAATTGAACTGTTGCGCCTGGTAACGGTAGGTAGCGTGGACGATGGTAAGTCAACCCTGATTGGTCGTTTGCTGGTTGATACCAGGGGCGCGTTTGAGGATCAGCTGATGGCGGTGCGCAAGAAAAAAGGCACTGCTACCGTATCATCTGCTGCGGATATTGATTTGGCCATGTTGACCGATGGTTTGGCTGCCGAGCGTGAGCAAGGGATTACCATTGATGTGGCATACCGTTATTTCGCTACGCCCAAACGCAAATTTATCATGGCAGATTGCCCAGGGCATGAGCAATACACGCGCAATATGGTGACAGGCTCATCCACTGCCAATGCCGCGATTATCTTGATTGACGCGCGTCATGGTGTGATGCCGCAAACCAAACGGCATACGCATATTTTAGGTTTGCTGGGTGTGCCGCATTTGATTGTAGCCGTGAATAAAATGGATTTGGTGGATTATGATCAGGCTACTTTTGACAGCATCCGTGAAGAAATGGAGGCATATTGTGCCAAACAAGGTATCAAGGATTTGATTTGCATACCCGTGTCTGCGCTTGCGGGTGATATGGTCACGACGCGCGGTGAAAACATGGTCTGGTATAAAGGAAAGACCTTGCTTGAGACCCTGGAATCGCTTTCCGTGCTGGATGATTTGGATGAAAAACCTTTTCGTATGCCCGTGCAACTGGTCAATCGCCCGCAAACCGCCGATTTGCCAGATTACCGTGGTTTTATGGGTACGATTGCATCAGGTACGGTCAAGGTGGGTGATGCGATTACAGTACTACCATCAGGTTTGTCTTCAACGGTGAAGGAAATCGTGACCTTTGATGGCAACCTCGAAGAAGCCTTTGCGCCACAAAGCATTACCTTAACCTTGAATGATAATATCGATATTTCTCGTGGTGATATGTTGGTGCATACAGGTGAGCCGACCACAGGCGAGAAAGCATTAACTGCCAATGTATGCTGGATTGGTGATGAGCCTTTGGAGCGCCGTAAGAAGTATATCATCAAGCATACCACACGTCAGGTTAAGGCCTTGGTGGATGATATTATCTTCAAGCGAGATATTCATACGCTGGAAAAAGAAGATGCGGATAGTCTTGCCATGAATGAAATCGGGCAGATTAGGTTCAGACTGCAACAGCCGTTACACTGTGATAGTTATGCGGATAATCGTGTGACAGGATCATTTATTATCATTGACGCGTTTACCAATAACACTGTTGGTGCAGGCATGGTGGTTTGATGGCGCTTGGGATATGTCCACACTGGTTGGTATAACAGGCCCTAGCATGATTGTTTTCTTGGTGTCTCTGTGGCTTAGGAAATAGCACAAACTAGACAAACTTTAACATACCTTTAACCTTGGCTTTTTGACGTGGGAGTGTGTGTTGAGCAATCAGGAATTATCATTTGAGCAAGCGTTACAGGGTTTGACCACCATGGTTGAGAAGCTGGAGTCAGGCAAATTATCACTGGAAGAAAGTGTGAAAGCTTTTGAAGAGGGTGTGAAGCTTGCGCGGCAATGCGAAAAGTTGCTTGATGATGCTGAGCAACGCTTGCAAGTGCTTGATGCTGATGGCGATGATTGATGCAAGCCCCCAACTTTCTTGCTGAACATGCCGTATCGGTAGAGCAATACTGTAAACATGTTTTAGAGCAAAGGCGAGCGCATGTGCCTGAGCGTTTGCTTGATGCGATGCTGTATTCCTTGCTTGCAGGTGGAAAGCGTGTGCGCCCTGCATTGGTGCTGACCTGCTATCAGGCATGTGGTGGCAAGGATTTGGATATAGCCATGCCCGCAGCGGCAAGCATTGAGTGTATGCATACTTATTCCTTGATTCATGATGACTTGCCATGCATGGATGATGATGACTTAAGGCGCGGCAACCCCACTTGTCACAAACAATTTGATGAAGAAACAGCAGTACTTGCTGCTGATGCCTTGCAGGCCTTTAGCTTTGAGTTGCTAACGGATTTGGATGTGGATGCGCAAGTTCGCCTTGCTTTGATAAAGGATATGGCGTTGGCCGCAGGTATGCAGGGTATGGTTGGCGGGCAGATGATGGATATTCTGGCTGAAAACCAGTCCGTTTCCGATATGTTGGAAGTGGAGCGCATTCATGTGCATAAAACAGGGGAGTTATTGCGCTGGTCTTGTGAGGCAGGCGCACGATTGGCAGGCGCTGGCGCAAAGCAGTTTGATGCCTGTTCGCGTTTTGGCAAGGCTGTAGGCTTATTGTTTCAAATCGCGGATGATATTCTGGATGCTACAGCGAGCAGCGAAATGTTAGGTAAAAGCGCTGGCAAGGATGAGGTACAACACAAGGCAACCTATGTGTCCGTATTGGGTGTGACAAAAGCCCGTGAGTTGGCGCATGAAATGTGCGAGATTGCGCAGGATGCTTGTGCGCCATTGCAAGGCAATGCCAGCAAGCAGCTTAAGGACTTGGCTGTGTATATCCTAAAGCGAGGGCAATAATGTCAGATTCAAAACATAGCGACTTATTGCATTCAATTTCAGGCGTGCAAGACTTAAAACGCCTCAAAACTTCAGAGCTTCCCGAACTATCACAACAAATGCGTGACTATTTGATTGAAACACTTGCACCCATTGGCGGGCATTTGGGTGCTGGGCTTGGTGTGGTCGAGTTATCTATTGCTCTGCATTATGTGTTTGATTCTCCAAAGGATAAAATTATTTGGGATGTAGGGCATCAAGCTTATCCGCACAAGATGTTGACGGGTCGTTTAGATGCGATGCCAACCATGCGCCAATATGGTGGCTTAAGCGGATTTACCAAACGCAAAGAATCCGAGCATGATTGCTTTGGCGCGGGGCATGCGTCCACTTCGATTTCAGCCGCTTACGGCTTTGCTGTGGGCAGAGATTTGCAACGGCAACATTATCAAAGCATTGCCGTAATTGGTGATGGTTCGCTAGGTGGTGGTATGGCGTTTGAAGCGTTGAACCATGCTGGTGGCAGTGATAATGATTTATTGGTGATTTTGAACGACAATGAAATGTCGATTGCGCCCAATGTTGGCGCAATGTCGTCCTATTTGGCGAGGATTATCACGGACAAGAACTATACCAACGCAAAGGAAGCCGCCAAAAAGGTGCTCAATAAAGTGCCGGCGGTCTTTGATGTGGCCAAGCGTCTGGAGGAGCATGTCAAAGGCATGATTACACCAGGCACATTGTTTGAAGAATTAGGATTTC
>CAZLES010000016.1:0-10723 GCA_964558615.1 uncultured Zetaproteobacteria bacterium | reverse complement strand
CAATTTTGGGTGGCGAATAATGCCGATGAAAACCAAAACCGCAAGCACTACATGTGAGGCGACCGGTCAAGCGCTCCAAAAGCGCCTCTTTGGAAGCATCCATAAAGATAACATGGTCAATTTTTAGGCCATGTTTATCCAGCATGGTATTCAAAGCCTTGGCTTGCGCGACATTTCTCGGAAAACCATCCAGCAAAAAACCATGCTTTGCATCATCTGCTGTGATACGCTCTTCAATCAGACCAATGACCAAGTCATCGGTCACCAACTTGCCTGCATCCATAAAAGCTTTTGCCTTCAGCCCAAGCTCTGTTTTTTCGGCAACAGCCGCTCTTAGCAGGTCACCCATGGCCAGATGCACAATACCGAATGCTTTAGCAAGCTTTACACCTTGTGTGCCCTTGCCAACACCTGGAGGCCCAAATAAAATAATATTCATCAGCGGCGCTTAAGCTTCGCTTGTTTCATCAAGCTCTCATATTGATGGCTCATCAAGTGTGATTGGATTTGTGCCATGGTATCCATAGTCACCACCACAATAATCAGCAAGCTTGTGCCTCCAAAATAAAAAGGCACACCAAATTGATTGATAAGCCACTGAGGCAGCAAGCAAACCAAAGTCACATATATTGAGCCAACAACAGTGATACGTGTCAAAACAGAATCAATATATTTTGCAGTAGGCTGCCCTGGACGAATACCAGGAATAAAACCACCTGCTTTTTTCAAATTATCAGCGGTATCTTTAGGGTTAAATACAATTGCCGTGTAAAAAAAACAGAAGAAGACAATCAGCACACTAAACGTCAGCAGATATAACCACTGCCCTGGTGCCATCATTGCGGCAATGTCTCCAACCCATTCAAACCCTTCTACATCTTTGGTAAACTGACCAAATGTTGCGGGCAATAAAATCAGACTTGAAGCAAAAATAGGCGGAATCACACCGGCTGTATTGATTTTAAGTGGTAAAAATGATGATTGACCGCCAAATATCTTGTTGCCCACCTGACGCTTGGCGTATTGGATGGGGATGCGGCGCTGCGCCCGCTCAAACCATACCACGATATAAGTCACGACCAGCACCATCACCAAAATGCCTAATACTGTTAACGGCTTAAATTCGCCTGTACGCGCCAACTCTAAAGTACTACCAATTGCACGAGGCAAACCAGCAACAATACCTGCGAAAATAATCAGTGAAATACCATTGCCAATGCCGCGCTCTGTAATCCGCTCACCAAGCCACATCAAGAAAATGGTGCCTGTCACCAACGTCACAACCGTAATCGCTCTAAACTCAAACCCCGCATCAATCACCACAGGACGACCACCAACAGAAAATGATTCAAGGCCAATAGACATACCTATCGCCTGAAACACCGCCAAAAAGACAGTGCCATAGCGTGTGTATTGTGTGATTTTGCGCCTGCCTGCTTCACCCTCTTTTTTTAACTGCTCAAGCTTGGGGGAAACCACTTGCAACAACTGCATGATAATGGATGCGGAAATATAAGGCATAATACCCAAGGCAAAAATGGTTAAACGCGACAGCGCGCCACCCGAAAACATATCAAACAAACCCAGTAATGAGTTTGATGTTTGATTAAAAAACTGTGCTAAAACCTGGGCATCAATACCTGGAACAGGAATGTGCGCACCAATCCGGTACACCACAAGCATGGCCAATACGAAAAAGATACGTTCTTTAAGCTCACCTACCTTGCCAATATTGGCCAGGCCACCAAGTTGCGGTTGTTGCATCAGTTATGCCGAAACAGCGACTGAGCCACCAGCAGCCTCAACTTTTTTCACTGCTGATGCTGATGCTTTAGCCACAGAAATGGTTACTGCCTTGTCGCAGTCTCCCGATGCCAGCAACTTGACGGGATCCACCGCGTTACGAACCAGTCCTGCTTCATACAAAGCTGCCGCATCCACTGTTGCGCCAGCTTCAAATACACTTAACTGCCCCACGTTAACCAGCTGATACCTGGTACGGGAAAGTGGTGTAAAACCCCGCTTGGGCAAGCGTTGAATCAAAGGCATTTGCCCGCCTTCAAAGCCACGCATGACACCGCCACCAGAGCGAGACTTTTGACCTTTATGACCGCGACCACCCGTTTTGCCATGACCCGTACCAATGCCACAACCCAAACGTTTACGGTTGCGTCGTTGCCCTGAACTTGCTTGAATATTGTTTAATTTCATCTTTGTCTCCGAACGATGGCTTAAGACTCTGTAACTTCAACAACAAGGTGGCGCACTTTGGTAAGCATCCCTCGTGTCGAAGGCGTATCTTCAAGCTCAACAACCTGATTCATACGGCGAAAGCCCAAGCCTTTCAACGTAGCTTTTTGATCCTTAGGGTATCCAATACCACTTTTGATTTGACGGATTTTAAATGTTTTCTTGGCCATTACTCTATCCCCTGACTTAAGAAGCTTTGCCACGGCGAGCCGCAACTTGCTCAGGACTTTCAAGACCTTTCAAGCCATTGAATGTCGCACGAACAACATTGATGGGGTTACGAGAGCCATGTGCCTTTGTCAAAATATCACGAATCCCCACAGCTTCAATCACAGCACGAACAGCAGCACCAGCAATCACACCTGTACCTTCAGTTGCCGGCTTTAACATCACACGTGTCGCATCCTGAATCCCTGTTGTTTGATAAAAAATAGTGCCATCTTTACGCGGAATAAATACCAAATTTTTGCGCGCAATTTCATTGGCTTTACGAATCGCTTCTGGTACCTCTTTTGCCTTAGCATAGCCAAAACCAACATGACCATCACCATCACCAACAACCATCAATGCCGCAAAGCCAAACCTGCGACCACCAGCAACAACTTTTGCAACACGGTTAATGTGAACAAGCTTCTCTGTCAGATCAAGTTCTTCTGCATTAATCATTCAAAATCTCCTAAAACTCTAAGCCGGCATCACGCGCTGCTTCAGCCAGTGCCCGCACTCGACCATGGTATGGGTATGCGCCCCGATCAAAAGCCAAATGTTTCAATTTCTTTTCCTTTGCTCTTTCACCAAGCAACTTGCCAACAGCCGCTGCACCTGCGCAACTACCACCATGCTCAATGCCTTTCTCCAAACTTGATGCCGACACCAAGGTTTCACCTTTGGCATCATCAATAATTTGTGCGTAAATATGCCGTGAAGAGCGGAAAATACTGATACGCAAACGACCAGAAGCCTTTACTTTAGCACGAACGCGTCTTTGACGACGAACCGCTGCATTGTTTTCATAACGTTTTACTGCCACTTTGAAACGTCTCCTATCCTAAGCCTAATTAAGCCCGTTTACCTTCTTTCATTGCAACATACTCATCCACATAACGAACACCTTTACCTTTGTAAGGCTCTGGCGGACGGAATGCACGAATTTCTGATGCAACCTGACCAACTTTTTGCTTGTCATGGCCTGAAATAATAATGATGGATTTATCTACAGTTGCTTCAATACCATCGGGAATGGCATAAGCAATCGAATGGGAAAAACCTAGCGACAAATCAAGTGTTTTACCCTGAACTTTGGCACGATAACCCACACCTCGCAACTCCAGTTTCTTTTCAAACCCTTTGCTTACACCAATCACATTATTAGCCACCAGCGAACGAGCCAGGCCAAAGAAGGATTTCATTTTTTTGTTGCCCAAATCGGCACACTCAAATTGAATTTCATTGCCTTCAACTTTAGCCGTTACACCTTCAAATAAAGGTGACTCCATGGTTGCTTTCGCACCTTTGACTGTGATGCTGTTTTGACCTACCGTGACTTCAACACCAGCAGGAATAACAACAGGTTGTTTACCAATACGAGACATATCAATCTACCTCTAAAATACTGTACAAAGCACTTCGCCACCAATGTTTTTGGTGCGAGCATCTTTGTCAGTCATCAAACCTTGTGAAGTACTAATTACAGCAATACCGTAACCGTTACGTACACGTGGCAATTCAGTAGCCGATGCATACACACGGCGACCAGATTTTGAAACACGGTTAATTTCACGAATCACTGGTTGACCTTCATCATCATAACGTAGGGTCAAACGCAAATAGCGATGACCTTTATAGTTATAAGGTTTGCCAGCTTGAATATAACCTTCAGCTTTTAGGATTTGAGCAATTGAAACCAAAGTATTACTACCTGGCATTTCAACTTTCTCAAGTCCTGCATTTTGTGCGTTGCGAATGCGGGTTAACATGTCCGCAATACGATCCATCATCATAAACTTATCTCCTACCCAATTACCAGCTTGATTTAACCATGCCTGGGATTTCACCCGCCAGAGCATGTTTTCTCAAACAAATACGACACATACCTAGTTTACGATAAACAGAGTGTGGACGACCACACAACTGACAGCGCGTATAACCACGAACTTTAAATTTTGGTTTGCGGTTACATTTAACCACCAATGCTTTCGTTGCCATCAAAAGCTCCTATTAATTACGAAAAGGCATACTGAATTGTTTCAACAGTGCGCGCCCTTCGTCATTTGTCTTTGCCGTAGTACAGATTGTAATATCCATACCACGAATTTTATCAATTTTATCATAATCAATTTCAGGGAAAATGATTTGCTCTTTTACACCCAAAGTGTAGTTACCACGTCCGTCAAAAGCTTTTGGGCTCACACCACGAAAGTCACGAATACGAGGCAAAGCAATATTTACCAAACGGTCAAAGAATTCCCACATGCGATCACCGCGAAGTGTCACACGGCAGCCTACAGGCATATCATCACGCAACTTAAAGTTTGCAATAGATTTACGAGCTTTAGTCACCACTGGCTTTTGACCAGAAATTGCCGACATATCTGTTAAAGCACCATCCAATAATTTGCGGTTTTGCGAAGCTTCACCACAACCCATATTGATTACGATTTTCGTAATCACTGGTACTTCCATGACGTTTTTATAACCCAACTCTTTAATCAAAGCGGGTTTTACACGTTTATTATAATCTTCTTTCAAGCGTGCCATTGCACTACTCCTACTTATCCAACACTTCGCCACATTTGCGGCAAGTGCGAACTTTACGACCATCTTCTAATGTTTTAACACCCAAACGAACACCTGTATCACATTTAGGGCAAACAAATTGAACATTTGAAATTTGCAGCGGTGCTTCGCGCTCAATAATGCCACCAGCATTAGCTTGTGAAGGTTTGGTATGGCGCTTCACCATATTTACTTTGGCAACAACCACTTTACCTTTTTCAGCCAATACACGGGTAACTTTACCACGCGCACCTTTATCACGGCCTGCAATGACAACAACTTCATCACTGCTGCGAATGCGATATTTTACGTTCGTAGACATGCTAAATCCTCTTTAAATTACAGAACTTCAGGCGCTAAAGAAATAATTTTCATATATCCTTTCGCACGAAGCTCACGAGTTACAGGGCCAAAAATACGTGTGCCAATTGGCTCACCTTGCTTGCTCAACAATACCGCAGCGTTTTCGTCAAAACGAATAGAACTGCCATCTGGACGACGGAATTCTTTCGCAGTACGAACAACCACTGCACGTTGAACTTCACCCTTTTTCACTTTACCACCAGGAATCACTTCCTTAACCGCCACAACGATGACATCACCAACGCGTGCGTAACGGCGTTTTGAGCCACCCAAAACCTTAATGCAGGCCACACGGCGTGCGCCTGAGTTATCTGCAACTTGCAGAATTGTTTCATTCTGAATCATTTAACAACCCCTACAGCTGTTCTGCGCGTGTAATGATTTCATCCATCATCCACGTTTTGTGACGTGACAATGGTGGACATTCAGAGATACGCACTGTATCACCAACATTACATGCATTTTCCGCATCATGAGCCATATATTTCTTGTGTGAGCTTACCGTCTTGCGGTAACGCGGATGCAAAAAACGACGCTCAACCTGAACAACAATGGTTTTATCCGCTTTGTTGCTCACTACAACACCTTCAAGGGTGCGTTTATTACTACTTCCTTCACTCATTGCCATAACCTCTTAACGGCGCTCATTCAAGATTGTTTGAATACGAGCTATTTCACGACGGACAGCTGAAATGCGGCTTGTCTGGTTAAGCTGCATGGTTGCTTTCTGGAAACGAAGCTTCATGCCTTCTGCTGCCAACTCATCCATTCTTTCTTTCAATTCAGCATCTTTCATGTCACGCAATTCTTTTGCTTTCATCGTCCAACTCCACGCACAACCACTTTAGTGCGAATGGGCAACTTGGATGCAGCACGCCCCAATGCCTCACGTGCCAACTCTTCATTCACACCGTCCATTTCAAACAGGATACGACCAGCACGAACCGCAGCCACCCAATATTCTGGTGAACCTTTACCTTTACCCATACGAACTTCCGCGGGCTTTTTCGATACGGGCAAATCAGGGAACATACGAATCCACACACGCCCTTGACGTTTGATGTGACGTGTCATCGTAATACGAGCCGCTTCAATTTGTCGCGCAGTAATACGGCCTGGCTCCATAGCCTTAATGCCAAAATCACCAAAATTCAAACTTGAACCACGAGTCGCTTTGCCGCGAATGCGCTGAAGCTCCTTGTGATGTTTACGCCAACGTACTTTTTTTGGTTGTAACATAACTCTTAGTCTCCGTTATGCGTTCGCAGCTTCCGCTTCGCTTTCGCCAAGCTTTTCGCCATTAAACACCCAAACTTTTACACCAATAATACCATAAGTTGTATTGGCTTCGGCAACACCATAATCGATGTCTGCACGCAATGTATGCAAAGGCACACGACCTTCACGATACCATTCCATTCGAGCAATGTCAGCGCCACCCAAGCGACCTGAACAGTTAATACGAACGCCTTTTGCACCCATACGCATAGCACCTTGCACCGCACGCTTCATGGCACGGCGAAAAGCAACTCGGCGCTCCAGTTGGAAGGCAATATTTTCAGCCACCAGTTGCGCCTCAGCTTCCGGGCGTTTAATTTCTACAATATAAACTTGTACTTCTTGACCAAACTGACGCATCAACGCTTGGCGTAACGCCTCAATTTCAGAGCCCTTACGGCCGATAATCACGCCGGGGCGCGCAGTATGCACAGTTACTTTTACTTTGCCAGCAGGTCTTTCAATAATGATGCGCGACACACCAGCATGCTTGATTTTCTCTTTGATAAAACGGCGCATTTGAATGTCTTCGCGCAATTGACTTCCAAAATCCTTATCTTCTGCATACCACATTGATTCCCAACCTCGGGTAATACCCACCCGGAAACCAATAGGATTGACTTTCTGACCCATGCCTTAAACTCCTTAACTGCGTTCGCTCACAGCCACGGTTACATGACTACGACGATGAAAGCGCTGACGCATACGACCCATTCCTTTAGGGCGATAACGCTTTAAAACTTCACCTTGATCAACCTTGATGGTTGAAATCACTAAATTATCAATATCCAAACCATTATTTTGCTCAGCATTGGCCACGGCAGATTTCACAACTTTTTCAATCACGCGAGCTGCTTTCTTTGGCGACAACGCCAAAGCAGCCAAGGCACGATCTACAGGTAATCCCCGCACAGCGTTAGCCACTGTACGAACCTTTTGCGCACTAATTTGCGCATTTTTATGCATCGCACGTACTTCTACAGACATGACTTCTTACCTCTTCCGTGCTTTTTTGTCAGCACCGTGACCGTAATAGGTCCGCGTTGGTGCAAATTCACCCAACTTGTGACCCACCATGTTTTCAGACACAAACACAGGGATAAATTTATGACCATTATGCACGGCAAAATTTAAACCAACAAAATCAGGTGAAATGGTAGAACGGCGTGACCAGGTTTTGATGACACCTTTCTTGCCATTTTCAATTGCAGCCATCACCTTCTTCTCAAGAGAAGGTTGAATATATGGACCTTTCTTTAATGAACGTGCCATTTGCTAGCTACCTCACTTCTGATTGCGACGACGAATAATATCACGATTCGAAGTCTTATTCTTTTTACGGGTCTTGCGACCTTTGGTTGGAACACCCCACGGGGTTACGGGATGACGGCCACCCGATGTGCGCCCTTCACCACCACCATGCGGGTGATCAACAGGGTTCATGGCTACACCACGAACATGAGGGCGTTTGCCCAACCAACGGGAGCGACCTGCTTTACCAACTTTACGGTTAGCATGATCAGCATTGCCAATCACACCTATACTGGCCATGCAGCGCAAATCAACCTTACGAAACTCACCTGATGGCAATTTCAAAATGGCTTTACCATTTTCCTTACCCATAAGCTGGACAGATGCACCCGCGGTGCGGGCCATTTGCCCGCCTTTACCTGGCTTCATTTCAACATTGTGCAACATGGTACCTACACGAATGTCACCCAAGGGCAACGCATTACCTGGCCGAATCTCGGCATCAGGCCCCGCAACAACTTTATCACCAGCACGAAGCCCCTGAGGAGCCAGAATATAGCGCTTGTCACCATTTGAAAAAACCACCAGAGCAATGTGTGCCGTACGGTTGGGGTCGTATTCAAGGCGCGCAACCTTACCTTCGATTCCATGATTGTCACGCTTAAAATCAATCCGGCGATAAAGGCGTTTATGCCCTCCACCACGATGCCGGGAAGTGATACGTCCATTATTGTTGCGGCCACCTGATTTGGTAAGCCCCACCGTCAAACTTGATTCAGGAGCACCTTTGTATAATTCAGGGGTTACAATGGCAACACGCCCGCGCGCACCATTCGTCACTGGTTTCCAAACTTTAATTGCCATGACCTATACCTCTTCCGCAACTTCAAGCGACTGGCCTTCTGCCAAACGAATGACCGCTTTACGGTAACCCGAGCGAGTGCCGGCATGCATGCCACGACGCTTTTCCTTGCTTGGCATATTCATCACTTGAACCTTCTCAACCTTAACTTCAAAAATCGACTCAACAGCCGCTTTGACCTGAGCTTTGGTCGCATCAGGCGCAACACGAAATGTGTATTGGTTGGCCTCACCTGTAGCCCTGTAGCTCTTTTCAGTAATCACAGGCTTACGGAGCGTATTGAAATGATGATATTTAGCGCTCATCCCTCACCTCCCAAGCGTTTTTCAATGTTGGTCAGTGCATCTTCCGTAAGCACCAGGTGGTCAAACTTCAACATATCATGCAAATTCATCTGCCCATCCAGTACAACCTTACTTAGCGGCACATTACGACCCGAAAGCTCAATTTCCTTATTACTTTCTGCCAACACAAACAAGCCCGACTTCACCTTTAAAGCATCACGCACCTTGAGAAAGGCCTTGGTTTTGATTTCTTTCAACTCAAGCTTGTTGACCACAATCAAACGACCTTCACGAATGGCATCGGATAAAACCACGGCTACCGCACGACGGCGCTCTTTTTTATTAATCCGTGTGTTATAGTCATGAGGTTGTGGCCCATGTGCTGTACCACCATGACGCATTTGCGCTGCACGAATTGTACCCTGGCGGGCACGACCTGTACCCTTTTGCCTGAATGGTTTTTTACCGCCACCTGAAACATCTGCTACGGTTTTGGTACTATGTGTGCCCGCACGTTGCGCACGCGCCAAAGCATGATAAACCCGATGCACCAAACCAGCATCTGTTTCCAAACCAAAAACAGCATCACTCAATTCCCGGGTGCCGACTTTTTTGTTGTTTTGATTCACAACCTTGATTTCAGCCACTTTATGCTCCCTTCACCGCAGGACGAAGCTCAAGCAAACCGTTCTTGGCACCAGGAACAGCACCTTTAACAAGAATGCGGTTTTGTTCTTCATCAATACGAACAATCTCTATGTTTTGGGTGGTCACACGTTTCGCGCCGTAGTGGCCAGGCATTTTTTTGCCCGGAAACACACGCCCTGGCCATTGGCATTGACCTGTCGAACCCATTTGCCTGTGTACCTTTTCAGCACCGTGTGAGGCACGACCGCCGCCGAAGTTATAGCGTTTCATCACACCCGCAAAACCACGGCCTTTTGAAGTGCCTGAAATATCAAGCTTTTGACCCGGCTCAAACAGTGTGGCCGTCAAGTCCTGACCCAGCTCCAATTCAGGCTCTGATTTTGTTCTGAACTCTATCAAGCCACCCATGACTTCCTGACCATGACGAGCATAGTGACCTTGCTCCGCACGAGAAACGACCTTCTTGGCTTTACCAAAACCTACCTGAACAGCGTTGTAACCATCTTTAGCTGATGTGCGCAAGGCAATCACCTTGCACGGCTCAACATTAAGAACAGTTACAGGAACAACTGAACCATCTTCAGCGAAAACCTGCGTCATGCCCGCTTTACGGGCAATTAAACCTGCACTCATGACAACGCCCCTTAAAGTTTAATTTCAACATCGACACCAGACGGCAAGTCCAGCTTCATCAACGCATCCACGGTTTGTGGTGTTGGCTTTTCGATGTCGAGAAGACGCTTATGCGTCCGAATTTCAAATTGTTCCCGCGAATCTTTATATTTATGCGGTGAACGAATCACACAGAACTTACGGATGCGTGTAGGAATAGGGATAGGCCCCTTCACCGTAGCGCCTGTGCGCTTTGCTGTTTCTACAATATCTTGAGCACTTTTATCCAAAATTCTGTGGTCAAAAGCTTTCAAGCGAATACGAATAGTTTGATTTGCCATTATATGCTCGTCATTACTTAATAATATCAGTTACAACGCCAGCGCCAACTGTGCGTCCA
>CAZLES010000015.1:0-12626 GCA_964558615.1 uncultured Zetaproteobacteria bacterium | reverse complement strand
CCAACCCCTTGACGCGCTCTTTTGTACATCGGCATATCCACCAGGGATTCACCATCCAAAATCACATCTCCACCATCAGCCTCCACAAGCCCGCATACCATATAAAAACTGGTGGTTTTACCCGCGCCATTTGCTCCCAGCAACCCTACACATTCACCAGAAAAAACTTCAAGGCTCACATCATGCACCACCGTTTTATGACCATACACTTTTTTCAAGTGGCTGGCTTGTAAATGTGATCGTGTTGGTGTGGTTTTACGCATTATGGCTTCTCATCAAACGTAAAGCGAACTTGTCCACCTGCTTGACTTCCCATGACCTTGGTATCTTTGGTTTTCACATTGTAGGCAATATATTCACCAGTAACCGTACCTTGAGAGGATGTCATGGTAGCGCGACCTTTCATGATGAGCATATCGGAATCCGGGGTAAACAATGCGTAATCCGATTGCCCCTTGCTATCAACAGTATCTATCAACACATGCCCCGTTGCTTCCGCTTTTTTCAGCACCTTCTTACTCGTTTTCTTGTCTTCCTTGTACCAAACCCGAACCTTATCAGCTTTCAACGTCATATCATCACGATAAATCACCACATGCCCGAAAAAGTCTGCCCGCTGTTGCTCCCGCATAAGCTCAAAGCGATCCGCGTCCACAGTCATACCCGCAGCATATATCGTGGCTGGTAACAACAACACAAGTAATAGCCAGTATTTCATGGTGCTTCCTCAATACGCATGTTCACGCCTTGCAACACTTCAAGCTTGCCGCTGGCTTGAAAAACCCGCATATGTTTTCCTGTTATCACGATACCTTCCTGTTTTAACTCAAAGTTACCCGGTATCACAAGCTCGCCTCTCGCCTGAAAATAATACAGATTATCGCTGCTTAACCGCCAGGTTTGATAACCCACCCGCACATCACCTTGCAAGTTCACTTTTTTCGCACCCTTCTGATACACCCCGGATACAGCTTGTACAGGCACTATCTCACCATCGCGCATCACAATGTCCATCTTGGGTTTATCCAGCAGCAGCGCTTGCGCCTTATCCTGTGCTGTATCTGCTTGCAGCCGCCATACCAGCTTGTCACCATCATATTCGGTCATGTCTGGTTTAATCACTTTTGTACCCGCTTTTAATGCGGCCACATCCACGGCCTGCTTGATGGCCGGGTCCGAAGTCAGCATGAGAAACCCTGCGTAGATTACACTACCCACACCAAGCGCCAGACTTGCCCATTTTACATAGGTTAAAACCAAAGCTTACCAACCACAATCTTGGGGCGATACACCATAGGCCTGGCTCAAAATCGTATCCCAGCCATCGTTGGCCAAAATCAAACCTTCACACAACTGGCGCACTGCTCCTGCGCCTCCTTTTGCATCCGACACCCACATGGCTTTGCTGCGTACAGCAGCATGAGCATCATGGGGCGCTGCTGCCAGGCGGCATTGCACCATGGCTGGCAAATCCACCACATCATCACCCATATACGCGCAATCATCAGGCGATATACCTGCTTGCACGCACAGGTCTTTGAGGCCATCTGCCTTGCGCAAGCTACCCTGTATCACATATTGAATGCCCAGGTCTGCTGCCCTGTGTGCTACAACCCTGGACGTGCGCCCTGTTAAAATAGCCACGTCAATACCTGCGCGTTGCAACATCTTGATACCGTGTCCATCCCGCACATTAAAATGCTTCATTTCATCACCAGTATCCGTCATGATGACATGCCCTTCCGTGAGTACACCATCCACATCTAACACCAACATTTTAATGCCTTTGGCTATATCTTTGGGGAAAGTTTTATACCCGTTCATGCAATACCTGCCTGCAACAAATCATGAAGGTGCACAATGCCAACCAGCTGATACTGCGCGTCAACCACAAACAAAGCTGTAATTTTCTTCTCTTCCATCAACCGCACAGCTTCGGAAGCCAGATGACTGACTGCAATGGTGTGGGGCTTGGTATGCATCACCTCAGATACTGGTGTTTGCATGTCGATTTGCAGACTATCTTGCAAAATCCGACGCAAATCTCCATCGGTCAGGCAACCTTCAAGCTTGTGTTGTGTGCCCACACCAGTAATACCCAGGCGAAAACTGCTCATGGTATAAATCGCGTCCGATAAACTTGCATCTGGCGGCACCATGGGAATTTTATCACCCTTATGCATCACATCACCCACACTCATCAAGCGCCTGCCCAAACTGCCCGCGGGGTGAACCCGCGCAAAGTCTTCGGGCTGAATCCCTCGATGCTTGAGCACCACAACAGCCAAAGCATCACCCAAAGCCAGCATTGCTGTTGTTGAAGCTGTGGGTGCCAAATTCATGGGGCATGCTTCTTTGGTCACGGGGATATGCAACACATAATCCGCGTGTTGCGCCAGGGTGGAAGTTTTGTTGCCTGTCATGGCAATGATGGGTGCGCCTAAGCGCTTGATGACGGGCAGTAAACCACACACTTCATCAGTCTCACCACTGTGTGAGAGCGCAAGCACGGCATCGTCTGCCGTAATCATGCCTAAATCACCATGCTGTGCTTCAGCCGCATGCACAAAAAAAGCAGGTGTCCCTGTAGACGCAAAAGTTGCGGCAATCTTGCGGGCAATAATGCCCGACTTACCCATGCCGATAATCACCAGCTTGCCCTTTAAATGTAAAATCATGGATGCGGAGTCTACAAAATCCTGCCCAAGCGCCTCTTTTTGTTGCGCCAAGGCCTCGATTTCAACATTCAGAACATCGCGCGCCTGTGCTATCCAATGTTTTGAGGTTTCATCATTCATGTTCATAAATTAACCCCATGAATCATCGTGGTCAAACAAAGACATCAAACGCATCATGTCTCTGGCTTTCAACTGGAATGCGCTTAGCTCATCCCTGGGTACAGATTTCGCGGCCTTGTACTTGATTTTCAGCGGGTTGACAGCCCGACCACGCGACCGAAACTCGAAGTGTAAATGTGGGCCTGTTGCCAACCCGCTCATACCAACATAGCCAATCACTTGCCCTTGTTTCACATACTTTCCCTTGCGCATACCCTTGGCGTATCGACTCATGTGTGCGTATGCTGTACTGTGAATCCCGTTGTTATGACGAATCTCAATGAATCGTCCATACCCACCTTTCCAACCAATGTAAACAATTTTACCATCTCCAATAGCGTGGATGGGTGTTCCCGTTTTTGCGGCATAATCCACGCCACGATGCGCGCGGGTATAACCCAGAATCGGGTGTTTGCGCGAGGCTCTAAATCGGGAGGAAATACGCGAATATTTGACGGGGGATTTCAAATATGTTTTGCGCAGGTTTTTCCCTTCTTCATTGTAATACTCGATATTACCCTGCTTATCCTGATAACGAATGCCTGTGAATACCCTGCCTCGATTGGTAAACGTGGCCGCAAGAATTTTATACCCCACCTGTTTACCTTCATCATCAAAAGATTCTTCATACAAAACCCTAAATGAATCACCTTTCCTGAGATCACGCGCAAAATCAATATCCCAGGCAAACATATCCACCAGCTTTAAAATGAGGTTGTCAGCCAAACCTGCTTTGGACGCATCCAAAAACAGGCTGTCCTGAATGGTTGCGGATACAACATTGACCCGGTGAGAAACCTGGCGCTTTTCCTTGCTAGCCACCCAATCTTTTCCTGCCTTTGCGGTTAAAACCAGCTTTTCCTGAGCATTGATTTGATAGGTGAGCGTTGTTTCTGTTGCTGAATCCTTGCGGATAAATTGATGCCCGACATGAATGTTTTTAAGCGGATAAACCTTTTTGGACGCTTGAATTATCTTTGAACTCTCCACGGCAGGAAACCCAAGCTGACTTAAAATCAAGCCTGTAGTGTCCCCTGGTTTGACTGTAACCGTATGCATCTGTAAATGGCTACTTTCCAAATCTGGAGCAATGCTTTCTTCATGTTGTATCACTTTGTCTGGCTGTGCGCCACCCTGAACCGCGGCAAGAACCATCACAAAAAAACCACACAGCAATACCAATAAGGCCAAGCCAGCTTTTAAGTGTGTACGCATATCTAGAAACGATGCTGTTAAATTAACGTAAACGCTTGAGCAGCATATTCAGCTCTTGCTTATTGCTGTAGCTCAACTTGATATCGCCAGAGCCATTTTTCTTGACGCGCAGCTTCACGGGTAATCCCAAGCTTCTACCCAACTCTTCTTCCAAGGCCAACACATCCGGGGTAGCGGTTGCCGTTGATGCCTTGGGTGATACAGCAGCTTTTTTTGCCTGCACCTCCATTTGTCGTGCGCTCCAACCTTTATCTATACACTGCTTGGCAAGCGCTATAGCTGTTTTTGTTTCCAACCCCACCAGCGGCCTGGCATGACCCATACCCAACTTTCTTTCTTCCAGCATGGTTTGAACAGGCTCAGGCAACTGTAAAAGCCGAATCAAGTTGCTCACCTGAACACGAGAAACACCTATACTTTCTGCGACCTGCTGTTGTGTATAGTTAAACTCATCCATTAGCCTGCGATAAGCTCTGGCCGACTCTATCGCCGTTAAATCATCCCGCTGTTCATTCTCAATAATCGCCAGCTCCAAGGCTTGTAAATCATCAACATTGCGAACAACCGCCGGAATATCCTTAAGTTTTGCTGCTTGTGCTGCTCGCCAACGCCGCTCACCTGCAATCAACTCATAACCGTCACCTTGTGGACGAATTAAAATCGGCATCAACACACCTTCTCGGCGAATCGATTCTGTTAAGGCAAGCAATTCATCCTGATTAAAATGTGACCGAGGCTGAAAACGATTGGGTTTGATTTTGGCAACTGGAATTAGCGTTGCTTGTGCCAACACTTCTGGTGTTGGCTTGTCTCCCAGAAGCGCGTTAAGCCCTCTGCCTAAAGCTTGCCTTTTCTTTTGTGGTGTTTTCATATTGGTATCCCCTTACGCGGCCAGAGCTTCGCGCTGTATGAGTTCTTGCGCCATTTGCAAATAAGCCTGCGCCCCTTTTGACCTTAAATCATGATACATCACAGGTACACCATAACTCGGTGCTTCTGAAAGACGCACATTCCTCGGAATGACAGATTCATACACTTGCGCTCCAAAGTACTCACGTACATCTTTTTCCACCTGTACGGATAAATTATTCCTTTTATCCACCATAGTCAGCAAAATACCCTCTACTTCCAGATGTGGATTCAGGTTTGCCCTGACCCTGCGAATCGTATCCATCAACTGACTCAAACCCTCCATGGCATAAAACTCTGTCTGCAAGGTAATCAGCACCCTGTCCGATGCTGTCAAGGCATTGATGGTCAACATATTTAAAGCTGGTGGGCAGTCAATAATGATATAATCAAACACATCACCTTGATACACAGAAAGCTGGTTTTGTAACGCCTGCTCCCTTTCCTCCTGATTAACCAGCTCAACTTCAGCTCCCGACAAGTCTATAGTGGCAGGCACCAGATATAACCCTTCACACTCGGTTTCAATCATGGCATCTTCTACAGCCGAACCTTGCACCAAAACTTCATACATACCAACATTTATGGTATTTTTATCAATACCAAGACCAGATGTTGTGTTTCCTTGAGGATCTAAATCCAAGACCAAAACCCGTTTATCCAAAGCGGCCAGGGAAGCGGCAAGGTTTATGGTTGTTGTGGTTTTTCCAACACCGCCTTTTTGGTTGGCAATTGAAAAAACAGGTCCAATGTTTTTATGTTTCACGTGAAACACCTCCGCCTTCATATTCTTCTTTGATGTAGCAAGCAACTCGCTGTAAACCTTCCTGCTGAGCATCATCCTGAAGCCTCCAACCTTTCACTTCAGGTAACACAGCTTCATTGGGAACAGGTAATACAGCACGCCCCCCATGTTTTATATGTTTGGCACACATATCCAACAAAACCCTGACTTCTGAAACTGCCCTTGCCACACATACCGTTGCCCCAAAAGGGCTTAAATCATTAATGTCAGCATCATAAACCTTGGCGTTCAGCTTAAGTTGACGAACCACATGCCTGATAAACTCTGCCCGCTTTTTTCTGCGCTCCACCAACACACCTGATATATCCTGGCGATGAATCAACAAAGGAATACCGGGCACACCCATACCACTACCAATATCCAAAACAACAGACCCATGAGGAATCCAGGATTCCAATGCAACAGAAGGTTTAATAAATGTTTGATAAAATACATCCAACACTTGAACCGAAGTCAAATTCAACACTTTACGAAACCGCAAGACTTCATGACAGTACCGCAATTGACTTTCATCCATCAATACATCCTTCACCAATCTTGCCTCACCCCTTCCGCCTTAATCCATGCGGATAATCTTGTTTACTTTTGGTTTTCGACTGGTTTTCAGACTTTAACCAAATCATCATCGCGCTCAATGCGGCAGGAGTTACCCCTGAAATTCGTGACGCTTGCCCCAGATTAAAGGGAGCTTCTTCCCTAAGTTTTTGCCGAACTTCAATACTTAAACCCAAAACCTGATCATAATCCATATCTTTTGGGATACGAATAGATTCCAGGTGAGCAAACTTATCAACCTCCATCTGCTGCTTGTCCAGGTAACCATCATAATGAAGTAAAGCTTTAATGGATGCTTTATCCCTGGGGGTTAGTTCGCCAAGCTCCAACAACGCAAACACTTGTTCTATATTCACATCCGATCGATGACAATACGCAGCAACTTTCATATTCTGCTTGGGAACAGGTAACCCCAGCTTATCCAACTTATGCTTCCAATGTTGGTTTACACCTATCACTGTAGATTGTAACATGTCTTCAACATCCTTCATTCGAGACAAGCGTTGCTCTACCTTTTCCTTTCTTGTGCCTTGAAGTAAACCAAGTTCTATAGCTTTTTCAGATAAGCGTATATCAGCATTATCTTCTCTCAACTGCAAACGAAACTCGGCTCTGGATGTAAACATACGATAAGGTTCACTCACGCCTTTATGCACCAGGTCATCCACCATAACACCCATATACGATTCAGCACGAGTAGGAGTCCAGGCATCCAGGCCAAGCGCTTGTAACGCGGCATTCATACCTGCCAACAAACCTTGAGCACCTGCTTCCTCGTAACCTGTTGTACCATTGATTTGCCCAGCATGAAACAAGCCTTTCACTTTCTTGGTTTCCAATGTGGGTTTGAGTTCGGTAGGATCCACATAATCGTATTCAATAGCATAACCAGGTCGGATAATATTAACATGCTCCAACCCTTGAATAGAGCGTAAAAACTTCCATTGCACATCAATCGGAAGTGATGTGGAAATACCATTAGGATAGACTTCCGCATGATCATCCCCTTCAGGCTCCAAAAAGATTTGATGACTGCTCTTATCTGCAAAACGAACAATTTTATCTTCAATACTCGGGCAATACCGAGGACCCTTACTCTCTATTTGTCCTGAAAACATTGGAGAACGACTCAGATTTTCCCGAATAATATCATGTGTGATTTGGTTGGTTCTGGCAATAGCACAAGGTTCTTGCTCTTGCCTTACTTCATCATGAAGCACAGAAAAAGGTATTGCTTTTTTGTCTCCTGGTTGCTGCTCAAGACGATTCCATTGAATCGTTCGCTTATCCAAACGTGGAGGTGTACCCGTTTTTAAGCGACCAACCCTAAACTCTTGCTGATACAGCTCTTGTGTTAAACCCTCAACAGAAGCATCCCCCAAGCGACCAGCAGCAAACCTGTTTTCACCAATATGAATCAATCCACCAAGAAATGTTCCTGTTGTTAAAACAACTGTGGGCGCATCATGCACAATACCCAGGTTATCCACTACACCCTGAATAGCACCAGAAGATGTAAACAACAAATCATTGATTACACCTTGATAAACATGAAGGTTTTTCTGTTTGTCCAACATCTCACGTATGGCGATATGATACAATCGTCTATCGCATTGTGCTCTTGTTGCCTGAACAGCAGAACCTTTCCTCTGGTTTAAAACACGGTATTGTAAAGCAGAGATATCAGCCGCAATCCCCATAAGACCACCAAGCGCATCAATCTCTTTCACCAAATGCCCTTTTCCAACTCCTCCAATGGCCGGGTTACATGACATTTTTGCTATGGTATCCAGATTCTGGGTAATTAATCGAACCCTGGCACCCAAACGGGCAGCTGCGGCTGCGGCCTCACATCCCGCATGACCAGCACCTATCACCAACACATCAACAGGACCATCTGGATGTTTCACGTGAAACACTTTTTCTTTTTTACTCATGGCAGTAGATTACAAAAAGAGAAACTATTTGCTAAGGGTATTTTAATTTTATGATACAAAAAACTATATATGTACATTTATATATATATTTTATCTTATATGTTGTGTGGAACATAAAAAGGCAGCCCTCAGGCTGCCTTTGAAATGATTTATTTACCCCAGAATGTTATGCTGATTTCCTCTTTTCAAGCATATCATGAATAATCGGTGATAGAATTAATTCCATGGCCAGCAACATTTTACTGGAAGGAACCACAATAGTATTACGGCGAGACATAAATGAGTGGTTTAACATGGATAACAAATATGGGAAATCAACCCCCCACTTTTCAGCATTACGAACACGAATTACCATTAAACTTTCATCTGGTGTAGGTACGTCCCGAGCAATAAACGGATTGGATGTATCCACCAAAGGCACACGCTGAAAGTTAATATCAGTATGACTAAACTGTGGTGTGATAAAGTGAACATAATCATGCATGCGAGACAAGATATTATCCACAACAGCTTCTGATGAATATCCACGCATGGAAGTATCCCTGTGAATTTTTTGAATCCATTCCAGATTTACTACAGGTACAATACCTAACAATAAATCAACATAAGGGCGAACCTCTTCCACACCACCATGCAAACCTTCATAAAACAATAAATCCGAGCCTTCACCAATTTCACGCCAATCGGTGAATTTACCAGACTCCACACCATAAAGCTTTGCTTCTTCATCGTCATGCACATAAGTGCGCGCCATGCCTCTACCTGTTTCACCGTAAGACTTGAATAGTTCAGCAATTTTATCAAAAAGGTTGGCTTCATCAGAAAAATGACTTAAGCGCTTGCCAGCAGCCTCAAACTCTTTTGCCTTTTCCTTAAAGGTAAGACGATCATATTTATGAAAACAGTCACCTTCAACAATAGCTGGTGTAACATTTTCCCGATGAAAAATATGCTCCAAGGCTACCTTTGCAGTACTTGTACCTGCTCCAGAAGAGCCAGTTACAGAAATAACAGGATGTTTAACAGACATATATACTCCCTAAATTATAATATTGACAAGATAACGAAAAACGCCCCTCTACGCGCTGCATTATGCAAGCAACCGCGTGGAAATACCAATTAAATCCGCATTGGCATCAAAACATGGCGTGAACGCTCATGATCAGCTTCCAGCAGTAGTGCTGGTGATAAACTATCTTTTAACTGTATCCGCACCGTTGCTGATTGAACCGCAGATAGGACATCCCGCATATATTTTGCGTTAAAGCCCACTTCTATATCCAGCCCATCATAATCAATAGCCATGTCCTCTTCGGCTTGTTCCTGCTCAGGATTATGCGCAACAATAGAAAGATGATTACGGGAAAACGACAGCTTTACATCATGGGTAAAATCGTTGGCGACAACCATACTGCGGCGTAAAGCCTGATCCAGCTGATTTTTATCCACGATTGCCATGTATGGATTGTTTTGAGGTATCACATCTTCGTACACCGGATATTTTGCGTCAATCACTTTTGAAGTGAATCTTTGTTGGTCAATCTCAACCCGTACCTGCTGTTTACCTAAAGATAATGTAATATCTTTTTCAGCACCTTCTGCCAAACGCTTGATTTCCATCACAGCTTTTTTAGGCACAATACACTCTGTTTCTTCTGTTTGTCCTGAAAGAGAAAACTCGCTCAATGCCATGCGATGACCATCAGTTGTCACAATGCGAATACCGTGCGCTGCAGATACTTCAAACAAACTACCCGTCAAATATTTGCGCGTTTCATCATTGGACATGGCAAAGCTTGTAGAGTTAATCATGCGAACCAATTCTGATGCTTGAATATCAATGGATAAATCAGTTTCATCCGCTGGTTCACTGGGAAACTCATCCGCTGGTTTGGTGGCCAATCTGAATTTCACACCACCACTAACAATACTTAAAAAATTACCATCTGTTTTCAGTTCCACAGGTGACTCGGGATTTAATTCACGAACAATTTCAAAAATTTTCTTGGCTTCCACTGTAAGAGCGCCAGGTTGTAAAACTTCCGCATCCTGTGTACTGGAAAAGGTGGATTGTAAATCTGTTGCGGTAAGTTTTAATGATTGATGATTCGCATCAAAAAGGATATTAGCCAGGATGGGATTGGTGTTTCTTTTTTCCACAATATTTTGACAACGTTGAATTTGATGAAAAAGGGCTGTTCTGGAAATGTTTACATGCATATTCATAATACTCTCTTCTTTCTTTTTAATATCATAATAGTCGTCATAGGTTGCGTGTATAAGTGGTATAAAACATATAACACTTGTAAAAACAAGCTTATAAGCTATAAAGAGATGTGTATATCATATGCTTATAAGCTGTGGATATATTGCGGATATTATGCTTTTTTTATATTTTTGGAAGATTTAATCCTTTAAACACAATTTATCCACAAGATGAGACAAGAAAATGAGCGGGTTATACACGGGTTATGAACCTTGCCTTAATAATTGTTTAAGCCTTTGTATTTCTTGATGAAATTCAGTGTTTTCCAGACATTCCTGCTGGATTTTTCGGTGTGCGTATAAAATGGTGGTGTGGTCTTTTTTGTCAAATTGTTCCGCGATTTCAGGCATGGATAATTTGGTGAGCTCTTTGCTTAAGTACATGGCAATCTGTCTTGGAAAAGCGATATTACGTTTTCTTACTTTGGATTTCATATCCTGGGTTCGGATATTGTAGAAGTGCGCAACCTGTTTTTGGATTTCAGAAACAGTAATCACTTTACTTTGAATGTGTAGCTGGTCACGTAATTTATCTTGTGCCAGTGCCATGGTAATCGGTTTTCTGGACAGTTTGGCATACGCGGTTAATCGTGTTAACGCGCCTTCTAACTCTCTAACATTGCTGGTGATTTTAGACGCAAGCAGCACATAAATATCTTCATCCAGCTCAATACCCGCCAAAGCTGTTTTGCTTTTTAAAATCGCCATGCGAGTTTCAAAGTTGGGTGGCTGAATATCAGCAACCAGCCCCCAGTTAAACCGGGAGCGTAAACGCTCTGCTAAATGCTTAATCGCAGATGGATCCCGGTCTGATGTTAAAATAATTTGTTTTTGCGCTTTGTGAAGCGCGTCGAAAGTGTGAAAAAACTCTTCCTGTGTACTTTGCTTTCCTTCAATAAACTGAATATCATCAATGATTAAGACATCAACTTTTCGGTATTTATGGCGGAAGTCAGCAGTACGTTGGGTACGAATGGCATCAATCAACTCATTGGTAAAATGTTCGCCTGTTCGGTATGCAATTTTGATGTGATGATTGTTGGCCAGTTTGTTGGCAATGGCATTGATGAGGTGGGTTTTCCCTAATCCTACACCGCCATGAATATACAAGGGGTTGTATTGCGCGCCAGGTTGCTCTGCCACAGCCAGGCTTGCGGCATGGCAAAATTCATTACTGGGGCCAACGACAAAGTTTTCAAAGGTAAAGCGCTCATCAATAAAACCATCAATATTATTGGGTTTAGGCTTTTCCTGTTGGCTGGCGGGGGTAAGCTCCATGGAAGAATCCACGTGATAGTTCAGCTGAAGGTGTGACAAGTTCAGTGATTGAAGAATGGTTAAAATTTTGTCTTCACAGTCAGCTTTTAAACCATCCACAAAAAAGGGGCTGGGAACAGACAAACATAAGCAGTTATCTTTTACGCTTGCAGATACAGGGTCTATCCATGCTCCCATTTTTGCGGGAGACAGTTGTGTGGATAACTGTGATTTAATCAAATCCCATATATTTTGATGATTCATGGCGGAAGCATAGCTGCAACAGATAAAAAATTCACCTTTGATATGCACTCCAAAGTTATTCATGGACGAAACCAGTCTTCATATTCAGTATGCCAGGCGATATGAATCATCACCACAGTACGATTTTTGAAGAAAAAGCTGAAATTCTGGCCAATATAAACCACGAAGGTGAGCAATGTATCATGCGCCTTTATGCGCCTAAAATAGCAAAACAGGCCAAACCAGGGCAGTTTGTGCATCTTCGCGTATCCGATGCTTTGCCGCTTCGCCGACCGATTTCCATCATGTTAACTCATCAAGAAGCCGGTACGGTTGACTTGCTGTATAAAAAGGTGGGGGAAGGAACACGGCAATTGAGTGAACGAAAACAAGGCGAGATATTGCCTGTACTCGGCCCAATCGGGCAGGGTTTTGATGTGTCTGATACATCAAGACGGTATGTATTGATTGGCGGAGGTGTGGGTGTGCCACCCATGATATTTACGGCTGATGTTTTGGTTGGCAAAGCAGACCTGGTGTTGTTTGCGGGCTCGGAAGTTCCCTTTCCTTTTTCTTTAAAACCTTCCACTTTTATGCTGCCTG
>CAZLES010000014.1:0-13437 GCA_964558615.1 uncultured Zetaproteobacteria bacterium | reverse complement strand
GTTAGGCACGCCGCCAGCGTTCGTTCTGAGCCAGGATCAAACTCTCCGTAGAAAGTTTAACTTTGTTATATGATTTATATCCCAACTTTATTGGTCACAAGACCACTCAAAATAAACGTAACGTTCATGTAAATGAACCATAAGCTTACATCAAGTGAATCCTGCCAATAAAGCAAAGGAAAAACTCGATGCGCTCACAGCTCAAGTAAAAATTATCATATTGTAAAGAACAAATCCGTTGCAAATCGTATCGCTTTCAAAGCGTCACTTAAAAAGCAACCCGTTTTGCTGCGGGCGGCGAATTTTATCGCCAGACTTTCCACTGTCAACACCTGATTTTTTGCTTCAAATATACATGCAAAAACACAAGCTATCGAGCTTCCAGCCACGCTACCAAAAATATATTTTTAAGCAGCGCCCTCTTGCGAAGGGCGGCGAACATTATCGCCAAACCCCAGCCTGTCAACACTTTAATTTTTACAAGAAAAAACAAGGTGTTAAAACTGCTCGGGCAAGCCTGAGACTTGATAACTCAAACTCTGCCTGCCCCGCAGAGGGAGGCGAAACTTAACCTCAAATATTCAGAGTGCAACACTTTTATTTTGCGTGTCATATCAACAAGGAGAAAAGCGCTATACATGGTTACGGATAATACTGCATGCTTGACTAGGCAAGACAAACTTGCCTGCCACTCACCCTTCCACTTTTCTGCGCTCTTTCTTGGCACGAATTCTGGCTTTTTTATCATCTGCCGCATGGGCGCTTCGCGGTTTGCGCGGTAAAGCGCGATAGATTTCAATGCGGTCATCTTCCTGAACGATGGTATCCAGCTTCACCAGCCTAGCATAAATCCCCACCTTGTTTACGGTTAAATCAATATCTGGAAACCGAACCAAGACCTGAGACAACATCAAAACCTGCTCAACCGTGCTTGCTTCAGGCACTTCCAACTCTTCCAGGAACTGCTCATCAGGCAAGGCATAAACAACAGATACATGCATCATGAACTCCTTGGGTCAGACAAACTTACAGCTCGATTTTCAAATGTTTTTACCATGGTTTTGCATGCCGCGCCAAACAATGGCGATGCCACAATATCCAATATTGTGCTCTTAAATTCAAATTCAATCGAGAAATGAACCTTGCAATGATGATTATCCACATCTTCAAATGTCCACATGCTTTCTAAAAACTTGAACGGACCCGTAAGCAAGCGAATCTCCACAAGCTGATGTGGCTTAAAACTGTCAACGGTCTGAAACCTGTGTTTTGTTCCCGCCAAATCCATCGTCAATTCAGCGCTTAATTCATGCGCTTTGACTTCCAGAATTTTCGCCTCGCAAACCCAGGGCACAAAAGCCGGATACGCTTCAATATCCATCACCAGGTCGTACATGGTCTTGGCACTTACGGGCAATATCCTGGTTTCTTCAAAGCAATGCATTAGCGCTTTCTTTTCTGCTTGTCCTTATGGCGGCGCTGACCTGCATAAGCCCTGTCCTTGCTTTTTTCCGCATAAGGATTGTCGGTTTTGCTGAAGTGGATACGTACAGGGATACCCGGCAAATCAAAGTATTGGCGAAAGCTTTTTTCCAGATAATGCTTGTAGGGCGCTTTAATGGCTTGTGGACGATTGCTGAAAATCCGAAGCGTAGGTGGGGTCGTACCTGTTTGTGAAACATATTTAAGCCTGACCACCGCGCCACCATCACTGGGCGCGTATTGCTTTTTCTCAGCTTCATGCAACCAGCGGTTTAACTTGCCCGTGCTGGCTTCAAAACCATTGGCCAATGCCGCGTCCACAGCATGCCTTAACAACTTTTTCACACCTTTTTTATGCTTGGCGGCAATGCGGAACACGGGAATATCAGGCAACCCGCGCATTCTAAAGTCCAAACGCTCGGCATAATATTTCCAATCTTCATCCGATAATAAGTCCACCTTGTTCACCGCGACAATCAAGGCACAGCCTTCTTCCTGCGCCAAATGCATCAAGCGCATATCCTGCTCAACAATGCCTTCAGCACCATCCAAAACCATCACCGCCGCATCCGCTCGTCTAAAAGCTTGTACCGCTTTAACCCGTGCCACAAACTCAATCACATCATGGATACGCCCTGATTTACGCTGTCCTGCGGTATCCACCAAGCGAATAAAGCCATCTTCATAAGGCATGTCCACATCAATCGCGTCACGGGTTGTGCCTGCAACAGGGCTGACCACCATTCTGTCCTGACCCAGCCACGCGTTGATAAGGGTCGATTTACCCACATTGGGGCGACCAATCACCGTAACCCGTGCCAAAGGCTTTTCATCACTGACCACATCCCGCGCATCATACTTGGGTACAGCTTTGGCAATCAACTTGCAAAGGTTTTGCATACCATGTCCGTGTGCTGCAGATACAGGCTGCGGTTCACCCATCCCAAGGGCAAAAAATTCCTGAGCCAACCCTGCATTTTCTGCTTTGTTCACCGTCAAAATCACAGGCAGATTGGATTTGCGCAGCTTTTGGGCCAATGCGTAATCCACAGGCGTGACCCCTGCAATGGCATCCACGGCAAACAACACCACATCCGCAATCTCAAGCGCTGCTTCAACTTGACTATCAATCGCGCCCTGCATTTCACCATGCTGCGACTCACCAATGCCTCCCGTATCCACAAGTACACACGGCTCTCCGCCAATCACACACTCGGTTTCAAGACGATCAACTGTCACCCCCGGCCTGTCACCAACAATGGCTTTTCGCTTTTTAATCAAACGATTGAATAGTGTTGACTTGCCAACATTGGGGCGGCCAACAATAGCAACAACGGGAAGTGTCAATGCCATTATTTGACCAACGTCATTTCACCACGGTCTGTACGAATCACAAGCCCTTGCGAGGTCACAACAGGCAGCCTTGCGATATGACCCTGCAACTGCTTGATAGCCTCAACCTCACCATTCGGGCTGATGCGCAATATTTGCCCCTGATTGTCCGTCACCCATAGCGAACCCGCAAAAGACACCGGCCCCATCAAGGCATGAGACGAAAGCTTTTTACTCCACAGACGGTGACCATCCTGAATATCATACAAGTGTAAAAAACCATGGCTATCTGCCATATACATATGCTTGCCCATGATAAGTGGTGAACTTTTTAATGACACCGGCATGGTAAACGATGGCGAACCATCAAGCACCGACAACACCACCAAATCCCCTTGAAAAACAGGCACCAGCAAAGCATGTTTCACCTGCTCGCCATTCAAGGCTAACCTTGATACATACAAAGGCTGCGCAAGGGGTGCCTTAAAGTCTGAAAGTGCTGTTGAACTGTTGGAAACAATGGTTTGCTGCCGCCACAACACATCCCCTGTATAAGCCTTGAGCGCTACAACATCCCCATTGTTTTGCACGGCATAAATCACATCCTGATGTATCAGGGGTTGCGCGCCCAGATAAAAGCTCAGGGTATTTTTAGAGCCTGAATAACTCCAGCGCTTCTCACCCTGCGGGGAAAAACGATACACTTCATTATCTGATGTTTGAACAAGAAAGTCGCCACCGATGACCTGCGGTATCATGGTGAAAGATGAGCCAAGGCGCTTTTGCCATACCATCTCTCCTTTCGCGGGGTCAACAACATAAACGTGCCCCTTGATATCACCCAGTGCAACAAGACCGTGCTCAAGTGCTACAGCGCCTGAATCCGAAGGGTGGCCTAAAAAAAAGCGTTTAACCTCATCCCCTGAAACCAGGTCATATACATGCACCCAGGCATCGCGACCAGCCAACACCAACCAGGCCTTGTCCCCATGTTCGACCACGGCAGGGCTGCTCAAGGCAATGGGCGCATTGGGCAAGCGTTGATCCACATCAACTGACCATACTGTATTGATGGACGTTTGTGCTGCCGCCATGCCAGGAAAACCTGAAACACCTGCAAGCAGCGCCGCAAGCGCATAAGCAGAAAGCCACCCTTTCATGGCTACTCTGAAGCTTGAAGCTGAGCGAGCTCTGACTCTAACGTTGCTTTTAGGTCCTGATCGTGTGATTCAGCAGCCAAAGCCTTTTCAAGCAGCTCCACTTTCTCAGCCTTGTGCTTGGCCATACGCGCCAGCAAGGCAAAACGAGCCTGCTCATAATGCTTGCCAAAATGCTCGCTCAACAAAACTTTGGCTTGATCCGGCTTTTGTTCGGCCAAATAAACTTCCGCCAAATCAAGCTTGGCCTGCCAGACAAACTCTGGCGCGCCATGGCTGTCAATCAGCGCCCGAAGTGCTGCCTTTTTTTCATCCGCATCCGGATGTGTAACCTTTTGCAAGTTTGCCAAAATAGCGTAACCTGAATCTGGATACGTTTGAATCACGCTATCCAGCATCGCGTAACGCTCATCCGCATTACTTTTGTTCATGGCTTCAATATACATCAATGCCGCGGCTTCTCTCTGGCTTTGTTCACGCTCTTTCCATAGCGAAACACCCACCAAAATAAGCACAAGGGTTATGGCACCAGCAATCAATGGCTGTTGATTATATTGCAGCCACGCCACAATTTTTGCGCTTTGCATGTCTCGCTTTAATTCCACAAAGTCGGTTCCATCAACAATGCCTTCTACGGGCGCATTCTTTCGCTTTTTATCACTCACGGTAAGTCACCTTTCATCCAATTCATCTCTTTTGTAGCTGCGACACGCTAGAGGGCGCATGGCCAGTGTCAATTCTTCCACATCACAAACCTGTTCTGGCATCACTTATGCTAGTGGTCACACACTATCCATAACAAACATGGGTTCAACAAGCTTTGGAAAGTACAACAGGATACAAGTGGATGACAAAAGAAAAAAAACAGACTTCTGATTCATTATTAAATCACCAGCCTGGCGCGAAGTTTGTTCAAATCATGCTGAAAAATGCCTATTTGCCCTTGCCTACACTTGAAAAAGCTGTTCGCATTCAAAAGAAGCTGAACAACTCAAAGTTATTATCCCATATCCTGATAGAATTAGGCTACATCAGCGCTGATGAACATCGCAGGCTCATCCGTAGCCATGGTCGGCAATTCCTGATTGGTGAGCTGATATGCGAGCTGGGTTATATCAGCTTGAATGAACTGCAACAAGCCGAGCAAGAGCTGGCAAAAGCATCGGGTTTACGCATGGGTGAAATACTGATGCGGCTTGAGTTCATCAACGACAGACAACTTGCGCAAGCCTTATCCGAACAGTTAGGGCTTAAACTTGCCCATATTGATGTTGATATGGTTGACAAGGAGATAAGCGGACAATTTTCCAAAAAGTTTCTCAGGCAAAACCTCATGCTCCCCTATGAGGCGGGGGAAAAAGAGGTATTGATTGTCACATCCGAGCCCTTGAATAAGGCAGCCATTTCAGAAATTGAACATCAACTTGGTAAAACGGCAAAGCTGTTTCTCGCGGCACACAGCATCATGACAAGCCTCATTGACAAACTTGCAGCGCCTGTGTCAAGTCAGGATGTAGCGGGTGGACAACATATTGCGGAAATTGTGGATAACATCCTGCGTGCCGCGCTTCGTGATTATGCCAGTGATATTCATTTGGAGCCCTTGGCAGACACCATGCGTGTTCGCTTTCGTATGGATGGTGTATTGATTCATAAAATGGATTTGTCCTTGGAAATCGCCAAGCGCGTTGTCGCCAGAATCAAAATTCTTGGGCAGATGGATATTTCGGATACCCGCAACCATCAAGACGGCCGTATCAGTGAAAATGTTGGCGATATTGAGGCTGACTTTCGTGTTTCAACCTATGTAACCATTTATGGTGAGAATGTGGTCATACGGGTATTACGCCGTGATGGTGGCTTAAAAAGCATTGAACAAATTCATATGGACAGGGGCATCCTTGAACGATTCAAGCATGATGCCCTGGATGTGCCCAATGGGGTCATCATCATTACAGGGCCTACAGGCTCGGGTAAAACCACCACATTATATTCAGCTGTAGACTACTTAAATCGCCCAACAACAAAAATCATCACTTTAGAAGACCCTGTGGAATATGTGATAGATGGCATCATGCAATGCTCTGTGGATAACGCCGCGGGAAGAACCTTTGAGCGCTCCCTTAAATCTATAGTTCGACAAGACCCAGATGTCATTGTACTTGGTGAAATTCGCGACCATGTCTCTGCATCCGTTGCTGTGCAGGCAGCGCTCACAGGCCATAAAGTACTTACCACATTTCATACAGAAGACTCGATTGGTGGCCTATTAAGGCTGATTGATATGGGCGTGGAAACTTTTCTGATTTCATCTACCGTTGTCAGTATTTTGGCACAACGCTTAATCCGCACCATATGCCCAGATTGCAGGCAAGCTTATATGCCCAATAAACGCATTGCCAACTTGATTGGTATGGATGATGAAACCCTAAAAAACCATACCTTTTATCGAGGCATAGGCTGTGGCACATGTTATGGCACAGGCTACCACGGCAGAACAGCATTACATGAGCTATTAGTCCTCAATGAAGAAGTACGCTCTGCCATTATTGCCCAAGAGCCTTCTCATGTGGTGCGTAAAATTAGTTGTGAAAGTACGGATTTATTATCATTGATGGAAAACGGCCTATATAAAACCCTTGAAGGTGCAACCACGGTTGAAGAAGTCTATCGCATTGCACCACGCTCGAACACCAACCGAAGCGTAGAAGATATTATACGAATTATGGGAGATAACCATGACTACTGATGTTGTCGCATTCGCGGAAGTCATCCGCCTTCGCTTTAGACAAGGTGAGGCCAAGCTGCCACTGTTACCTAAAGCGGTTCTTGAAGTGCAAAAAGTCCTTCAGGATGAAAATAAGGGCGCATCTGATGTTGCTAAGGTGCTTCAAAAAAGTCCAACCTTTGCTGCTACTGTATTGCGCCTTGCCAACAGCTCGGAGTTTAAGCGTGGCAACTATGAAGTGCGTAGCCTTTCCATGGCTGTTCAGCGCTTGGGTGGCAGGCGAACGCTGGAGTTGATGGTAGCCATTTCAGCCAAGCTGCATATGAATGTCAAAGACAAAGGTCTGAACAAAATACTGGATAAAAGTAAAAATGATGCTTTATACGTGGCAATTGCGGCACAGCATCTGGCACAAGTTATTCCCGGGGTAGAGCCTGAAGAAGCTTTTTTGGCAGGTATGCTGCATGATATTGGTGTACAAGCTGTGGTGTGCGCCGTACCCGACTTGCTCGGCCCACTTGCCTATGAAGACCAAATCAACATTATCCAGACACTACACCGTGAAATGGGAGGGCGCTTACTGAATTACTGGAACATGCCCAATGCCTTTGAAAGCATTGCGACACACCATGGCATCGAATCGGACGACAGACCCAGAGATAAATTGATTGACTTTGTGGATGCTGCCAACTTCTTGATACAAGCCCATGGCCACACTGTCCTTTTTGACCCTATTGACGATATTGAACCTGCACACTATTGGCCTATACAACGCATTGGCGCACAGGAAACGCATTTGGCAGCCATTGAAGTTGAACTGGAAGATGCCGTACGAAACATGGCATCCATATTATCTTGATTTGGCTTGGGCCTGTTAACACTAATGATGATGTTGTCGCTGCGCTCCAAATGAGGCCAGTCAAGGCGCGAGGCGTGAAGTTTGGTGGTTACCAAATGAGTGCCGAGCAACGCCAGCAGAATTAGTGTTAACAAGCCCTTGATTAACGGTTGAGCAAATAGGTCAATTTGCGCCACATGGCATCATGAAACACCTCTGTCACCAGAGCTTTCGCGCCTGAGACCACTCCGGATGATGTGCCCAACACCGAGCGCCTCGCCCAACATCCCGCATAAAAACCATCACCCTGTACCTGTGCAATACTTAAATTAGAGCGCGAAAGCGATAAACCTTGATCGGACAGCAGGTCTGCCAAGGGGCGCGTACCTGCTTCAAGGTCTTCCATCAGTGCCACCGGCAATACATCCAGAGGCAATACAGATTCCGCATCAAACATCACTTCACCCCGACAAAGCAGAGAAACCTTCCGCCTTAAACAACGGTTATGCAAGTCGGACTTAAGCAGCCTTGCTTCTTCCACATGCATCTCATCCACAAACTGATCATGCACATGCACATCCAACTTCATACCGTATTTACCTTCAAGCAGGCGTGTAAGTGGTGTCACCACAGATAACACACTCACCTGCTCAGGGGATAAAATATCCGCATACTGCGCCCGCCAACTACGCACATCCAGCCATGTTTGCTGGCTTAACAAAGCCTGAATCATGGTTGAACGCCTGGGTGTTGGTTCACACAAGGCTGAAAGCTCATGATGATGGCGTCTTCTCGCGGCAACCCATGTGTCTTGCGGTAGTAATTCGGACGCACCCCCTGAGCCTCAAATCCTAGGTGCGTATAAAAAGCTTGTGCCCTTGTATTGGAAGCGCGCACCTCCAACACCAAACTTTCCATATCCTGCTTGCTTCGCATCAATTGTAACATCAATTGTTTTGCAACCCCCAAGCGCCTGAAACCCTGATGCACGCACACTTGCATGATTTGTGTCTCTTGCAAAATATCCTGACTGAGCACATAAGCAATCAACATGTTGTCAAGGTAACATACCTGCAAATCATAACCCGTCTGTAAGGATTGCAGCATCACATCCCTAGACCATGCCTCATCAAAAACCTGCCGATTCAGGCGAAAAACTGCCTCTATATCATCAATATTGCCGTTCCTATAGATGAAATCAGCCGCCATGACTATTCAGGTGTTTCGACTTGTTCCTTCCAGTTGCATGTTTCGCTGGCACACACATGCTCTGTACCATTGCGTTTGGTGACTTTCACTGTCACAAATGGCGCACCGCATTCTGGGCATGGTTTATCTATAGGCTTATTCCACAACGCATGCTTACACTTGGGATATTCTGAGCAGGAATAAAACACCTTACCTCGACGTGATTTCTTCTCAAGAAATGTGCCCTTATGGCAGCTTGGGCAGGCAATGCCTGTGTCCACAGGCTTTTCCATAGACTGAATATTTTTACATTTCGGGTAATTCGAGCAACCTAAGAATTTACCATAACGCCCTGTTTTCACCACCATGCTTGCGCCACATTTTTCACATTTTTCATCGGATAATTCTGGTTCTGCTGGCGCTTCACCATTATCATGCAATGGCTTTGTGAACTTACACTCAGGATAGCCCGTGCATGCGAGAAACTTGCCATAGCGACCCAGTTTAATGGCCATGGGTTTGCCGCATTCCGGGCATGTCTCAGCAGTTTCCTCATGGGTAACATCTGAGCGTTTGACATGCTCTTGTGTGTAATCAACCCTTGCCTTAAATGGTGTCCAAAACTCTCGCAGTAACGGTTTCCATTCACGCTCGCCACGAGCAATGGCATCCAGCTTGTCCTCAATATCAGCCGTGAAATTCACATCAACAATATCACCAAAATAGTCAATGAGGAATTTGCTCACAATCTCACCCACATCCGTAGGCACAAAACGCTTCTTGTCCATCACCACATATTTACGTTCTCGCAACACATTCAAAATGGTCGCGTACGTTGAAGGGCGACCAATACCGTGCGCTTCCAGCTCTTTCACCAATGTTGCTTCAGAAAAACGCGGCTTGGGTTCAGTGAAGTGTTGCTTGGGTTCCACACTTGCCACATCAATAACATCGCCAACTTCTAAAGGTGGCAATGTTTTTTCATCATTATCGTTGCTTGGCTCATCCGTACCTTCAATATAAAGTGCGCGAAAACCTGGGAATACCAAAGTGGAGCCATTGGCGCGCAGCGTGGTGTCACCCGAGCTGATATCAGCGCGAACCTGATCCAGCACCGCGGCTTCCATTTGTGAAGCTACCGCGCGTTTCCAAATCAGGGTATATAATTTCAATTCATCCGCGGAAATAATGCCTTTCAAGCTTTCTGGTGTGCGCTTAAATGATGTAGGCCGAATCGCCTCATGCGCCTCTTGCGCATTCTTGCTCTTGGCCTTGAATACACGAGGCTTCCCAGGTACAAACTCCGCACCAAACTGACTTTGAATCTGGGCTCGAACTTCATCAATCGCTTCTTGCGATAAACTGGTAGAGTCTGTTCGCATGTAGGTAATCAGGCCCACACGATCGCCACCTATGTCTTCACCCTCATAAAGTTTCTGCGCCAGTTGCATGGTTTTTCGCGCTGTAAAACCCAGTTTCCGGGATGCTTCCATCTGCATGGTGGATGTAATAAATGGCGGTGATGGATGTTGCTTGCTTTTTTTCTTTTGAATATCCGTAACACTAAAGCTGCCTTCTTGCACTGCCTTCGCCGCAGCCTTGGCCAGTTTATCATTGTTAAGGTCAAACTTGTTCAGCTTTTTCCCCTGAAGTGTATGCAACAAGGCTTTGAAAGACTTTTGCTCACTTTGGCAAGTTACCTCAACTGTCCAATACTCTTTGGCCTTGAAATCACGGATATGCTGCTCGCGCTCACATACCAGGCGCAAAGCCACCGACTGCACCCGCCCTGCCGACAATCCACGCCGAATCTTGCGCCACAATAAGGGTGATAAGGTAAAACCTACCAGATAATCCAGCGCTGAACGCGCTTGCTGCGCATATACCAAAGGCATATTAATATCCGTAGGGTTAGCTACCGCATCCTGAATGGCTTGGCGTGTAATTTGGTTGAATGTAATCCGTGAAACCTTTTTATCTTTAAGCTTGCCCCGCTTTTCCATTTCATCAGCAACATGCCAGGCAATGGCTTCACCCTCCCTGTCCAAATCGCTTGCGAGAATAAGCTCGTCCGCCTTTTTCAAAGCTTTTTCAATATCAGCAAGTCGTTTACGCTTGTCTTCAATCACCTCATATTTAATCGCAAAGTCATGATCCACATCCACAGAACCATCTTTCTTGGGAAACGCGCGAACATGCCCGTAAGAGGCAAGCACTTTATACCCTTTGCCCAGATATTTTTCGATGGTTTTCGCTTTTGCCGGAGATTCCACCACTACCACTGCGCTCATGCTATCTCCTTAGAATCATTGACTTAATGTATAACGACTACCAGGCAATTTCTCGATAACACCGCCCAGCTCAAGGGCGAGCAAGATGGTAGAAAGCTCAGGCACGGTCAAGTCACAATCTTCTGCCAGCGCATCCACATGACAAATCTCCTGCCGCAAAAGATGAATGATTTTTTCTTCTAGGGCAGACTTGGGCTGATACATTTTTGTGGCTGCTGAGGCTTGTTGCCAGCGCATATCACGCAATACCTGTTCCGCACTGGACAGCAACGTTGCGCCATCCTGAATCAGTTGATGACAACCAGCATGAATATCATTGAGCACCGAGCCAGGTACGGCAAACACCTCCCTGCCATAAGCCAGTGCCTGCTTTGCTGTAATCAGCGAGCCTGACTTCAAGCCGCCTTCCACCACAATCAGGGCATGGCTTAAACTGGCAATCAAACGATTACGCTGTGGAAAAAAACTGGGGTGTGCTGGCATATCAGGCGCATATTCGCTGATAACGCAACCTTTTTTGGCCAATGCCTGAATTTGCCGTGTTTGATAGGCGCTACCTGCTTTTAGCCCATAACCAAGCACCGCAATTCCCGCGGCATCCACGTCCAGACTGCCGCCATGTGCCGCTGAGTCGATGCCTGCCGCCATGCCACTAACGACCACTACACCTTGTCTGGACAAATAAGCTGACCAACGACGGGTAATCACCTTACCTTCTTCACTGGCTTTGCGCGCGCCAACCATGCCCACGATTTTGGCCGCGTTTAAGCAATCAAGCTGACCATACGCAAAAATCACCAATGGTGCATCAGCGCATGATAACCACTGCTTTGGCCATGCTTCATCTTCAGGGCATAATATGTGAATGCCGGCCTGCTCACATTGCTGGATGAGGTTTTGAATCTGTTGTGTGACCGATTCAGCTTGCGCGGCCTGTAAGGCGGCCACCATCTTGGGGCCGATACCATGTATGGCCAACAAACCTTGCTCATCATGTTGCCAAATGGCTTCTACAGAGCCCAGACTTTCGATTAACTGCCTTGCCGTAGTAGCGCCTACACCCTCAACAAGGCTTAATCTGAGATAGCGGGCAGCAGCTTGACTGACCACACGTGTTAATGACGCAGAGGCTGAATTAAATCTTTAATATTAATGGCTGATGATGATTGGCTAATCAAGGCAATGGATGCCTGATCCTGGGCCGCAAGCACAATGATTTCACCAATTTTTTCTTCGGGTAAGGCCTGATAGGTTTTTTCCTGATACACCTTATCCACAACCAGTTTGCCAGAGCGGTACACTCCCAATACCGAACCAGCCCTAAGCCCATCCTCTGAACCCAAATCAATACCAATAATTTGCCCCTGACCTGCCTCTACCGTATTGCCGCGAATATAAGTGACATGACCAAACAGCGGCTTGTCAGGATATTCCAACTTGATTTTGTAATCCGTGGGCAAGGCTCGTTTTAAGCGATCGGTTCGGCCAATTTCCTCAAATGCCTGGGTGATTCTTCCACGAAAAACACCACTTTCTTCCGATATGATTTCCACAGTGCCCAGATGATTAATCAGATAACCCACCAATGTTTTATTACCCTCATCATCCAGTTTGTAAATAGGGTCACCTGTGCGGAAAATATTAAAGGTATCACCAGGGTGGGCTCGCACATCAAGTGCCAAATACACTTTATCGTACGCCCCGTAATTCAGTCTTTCATCTTCTGAATCAATGATATGGCCTACACCCTCAATGGCTTCAGGCTCAATAAAATCCTGTCTGGCCAGAGCTGTTACCAGTGTTTCGGTGTCAATTTCTTGTTCAATACGTTCAGCGGGCTTGTAAATGATACGAGGTTCAAGTTTTACCGTGGCAAGCTTGGGTTCTGCCTTGACCACAACTGGCTTCGGTGCTTTATATTTCAGCCAAAGCTCATTACCCGGATAAATCAAATCAGGATTGGATACATAAAGGTTTTGCTCCCAAATTTTGAGCCATTTCATAGGATCAGCGAAATATTCCTTGGCAATGTCCCAAAGCGTATCCCCTTTTTTCACAACATACGGCTCTGGAAAAGGCTTGACCAACTCATCTTTACCCACCTCACCCGGCATCAAAAAAGCATCTGCAAGCAACGGTGCAGGCGCTAACAAAAGCAACAGCAACAAGGCTTTCCATTGAAGTTTCATGTGAACACTCCTGTGTAACTCAACGTAAAACATAAGGTATTTAGCAAAATTGTGGCAGATAGTCTGTGGAATCGCAACTTATTCCTAAAAGTTAACAAGCCCTTCTATGTCAGCCAGCCACGGTAGGTAGTACAAAATGATGGCGGATACTTGCGAAAAGCTACCCAAAAAAATCATAACACCAACAACCATCAACAACACACCTGAAATGATTTCAACAAGGTGCAAATGC
>CAZLES010000013.1:0-14192 GCA_964558615.1 uncultured Zetaproteobacteria bacterium | reverse complement strand
GTCCTGGTTACAATGAAAAAGGCTCTCCTTTCCAAGTTTCTTGGAGCGTTCGCCCAAAAGTCATGAAAGTAAACATCGAAACGGTTGGAGAGTGGTGTAAAGGTAACGATTTTAAGGAAGACCATGCACACGGTGTTCGCAACCTTGTCAAAAACCCTGATTTATTATCACAAATCAAGTAACCTCGCTAAACAGCCTTGTAAAAGCCGCCTTTCTCAAGGCGGCTTTTTTTTGTATCCATACTGATAAAATCAATATAAGTCGTCAAAATACCAACATCTTCTTGCCAACACATTTTCATGGTGTCATAGTTTTGACCATTCTGGGCTATGAGGGCAATGTTATGAAACAAACAGCATATTTATTATTGGTTGATGATGAAGAAGATTTACGCTCATCACTACAAGAAACCCTGGAGATGTCGAATTTTCATGTCACTACCGCTGCTAATGCCATGCGGGCCAGGGATGCCATGGAAAATGCCAAGTTTGATATTGCCATACTGGATATTCGTTTGCCTGATGGCAGTGGTCTTGATTTGCTCCAGGCTCTCAAAGATGATGACCCTGATATTGGTGTCATACTGATTACAGGGTACTCTGAAGTGGAATCCGCGGTACAGGCCATTGAGTTGGGCGCGGACGATTTTCTTAAAAAACCCTTTGAACCCAGCGAATTGGAAGTTCGTGTTAAAGAGCTATTGAAAAAACGCGCCATCAAACAGGAAAACAAGGAGTTAAAACAGAAAATTCAATCCAGCAAAAGTCAACATGGGCTTATCGGACAAAGTAAGCCGATTCAACGCTTGCGGGAAACCGCGCTGATGCTCGGTGATTCTGATAGCACTGTTCTCATTACAGGTGAATCAGGCACAGGGAAAGAAGTGCTCGCTAATATGCTGCATCAATCAGGAAGCAGAGCGAATAAACCTTTTGTGTCCATCAACTGCGGTGCGATTCCGGAAGAGTTGCTTGAGTCCGAATTGTTTGGCCATGTTAAAGGTGCTTTTACTGGCGCTGTTCGCGCTCGTTCTGGTCGCTTTGAAATTGCCAATGGCGGCACAATTTTCTTAGACGAAATCGGTGATATGAGCCCCAAACTTCAGGTGAAATTGTTAAGAGTTTTACAAGAAAGAACATTTGAGCCTGTAGGAAGCCACCAAAGCATTCATGTGGATGTGCGCGTGATTGCGGCCACCCACCGTGATTTGGAAAAAGAAATTCAGGAGGGAAGATTTCGCCAAGACTTATTCTACCGCCTTAATGTCATACCCCTGGTTATTCCCCCGCTACGCCAGCGAGGCGATGATGTCATTATATTGACAGAGCATTTCCTGAGCAAGTTTAATCCATTAAAAAATAGTCAAATAACTGGCATATCTGATCGTTGCAAGGAAGTCATGATGCGCTACAACTGGCCTGGCAATGTGCGTGAATTACAAAACCTTGTGGAGCGTGTCACCACGCTCAAACGCTCGGGAGTTATTGATGTGGAAGACTTGCCATCCCGCATGCTTGATACAGCCGAGCGGGCAATGCAAGGTTTCAGCATTGATGTCAAACAACATGATAACATTGACTTTAAGGGCATTGTTGATGAATTTGAAAGCCATCTCATCATCAGCGCCTTAAACCGATTCAACTGGAACAAGAACCAGGCCGCGAAATTCTTATCCATGAATCGCACAACATTGGTTGAAAAAATCAAGAAAAAAGGGCTTACACCCGCATAAGTCCACCAAACGGCATAAGACTTGCATAGCAAATCTTATGTTATTGGGAAAACACATGGTTGCATGGCTTGTCATGCTAACTTTCACGGTTGCTGCATATGCAGAAGACGAGCAGGCTCATGCCATCCGCACATATATCCATCAGGGGAAACCTGAACAGGCCATCAGTACCGCTCGCAAGCTGCTTAGCAACGATAGCCTGAGTGATGTACAACGCCAGTCATTGTTTGAATTAATTCTGGAAGCTCAACTGACTATCATCAAAGCAAGGCACTATGAGGATGTGGGGCCTGCTGTGGATACCATCAAAACTTTAATCCAGGAATTTCCCGAACAAGTCGATGAGCCCAAGCTTTTATGGCAAATCGCAACCCTGCACTGGAATCAGAGCAACCTTGAAAGCGCGCAAGCTGATATTCTTGACTTACAAAACCGTTATCCTGCTTCGCCCCAGGCCAGGCAGAGCTGGCTGATGTTAGGCAAAATCCATTTCATTCATAAACACTATGCTGATGCTCGCAGTAGCTTCTTGCGCTATGCCACAAGTGTTGCAGAACAATCTTCACAAGGCCAAGAAGTACGCATGTGGACAGCTCTGGTTGATTATGCCGAGGGCAGATATGCGATAGCAAGCAAGGTGCTGAACCCTATTTTCAAAAACAACCCTGAACTGATAACTTCGCAAGACAGTATTTATGCTCGCTATATTCAACTTCTGCACATTCAGGGGGAAAATAACGAAGCTCTAACACAAGCTCGCAATTTTTTATCCATGTATAAAACCAGTGAACATACCCCTGAAATACGTTTGCTGCTAGCTGATTTGCAACTGCTGCAACCTCATCCAAACAAAGAAGCCATCATCAAAAGCTACGATCTTATCGCCCATGCAGAGCCTGACACATATATTGGCAAACAGGCATTTATGCGCCAACTCATGTTGCGTATGCAGGACAAGACAAGCTACGCTGATATCAAACCTGCCATCATTGCGCTCAAACGAATCGCCAACAAAAATCAGATGTCGCGCGTTGAAGATGAAGCCATACTGGATGAAGCCAGGCTCTGGCACAAGGTTGCTATCCATGACCCCGAAAACAGCCCTAAGCAAGCTGCCTATGCAGCACTGCAAGGCTTTTTACGTGCCAGCAAATCTCAAGACGCAACACTACGCCAGCAGGCTAAGGTTGAAGGCCAACAGGCTTTGATTGCGCATGTGCAAGCCATGATTCAGCAACAGGACTGGCATGATGCCATCAACCTCTGGCGAACATTCGCTTCCTTCCAACCGACACCCAAAGCTGCCAAACAGCTTTATTTTGATATTGCCAAAAGTTTACGCCTGTCTTTTGAGTATCAGGAAGCAGAGGCCATACTCCAAAACCTGTACACATTATCCGCCAACAGTGTTTGGGGAGATAAGGTCATGTTGGAAATGGCCAAATTATGGCGAGACAGAGGCGACGCATCAGGTGTGCGCAAGGTCATGCAATGGCTGGATAACCATGAATACACCATTTACAAGCCTGAAATGCTTTTACTGGTAGCCCAAATGCAGCTCCAGGCAGGACAAGCAAGCGTGGCATCACATACCTTAACCTCTATTTCACCTGCTACATTATCCAGTTCAGCTCAACAAACCTTCTGGAAAACCAGCGCGCTTGTGGCTCAGGCACTATCTCGATGGCATATGGCAGCCCAGGCGTGGCAAACCTATGCCACCTTCAATGTTTCTGACCGTGAGCAAGCCATATTAAACGAAGCCAATGCGAGGTTTAAGGCAGGTGAGTTTGCACGCGCAGAAAAATTGTACAGTCAAACCCCCGAACATCTCAGGAACTCAGCCTGGGCCTACCACTATAGCATTGCTCAACTCAAAAATGGCAAATGGAATCAAGCGACCGAAAGACTCACAAAGCTTAAAAACAGCCCTGACGCAGATATTTATGCGTCCATGGCAGCGCTTACCTTGGCCGAGCGCAAGGCAAAACAACTATTGGAGGACAGCCTATGAAACAAGCTCATCATATCGCCATTGTTGGCTTTCCCATGCAGTATTTATCGGATTTACAAATTCAACTGGGAACTTTACTGCCCGATACGCCCGTTGAACCCGTGATACAGCTTCATGATGACATGGTTGAACAATTCAGTCTTCTTTTTGTCTGGGATGATGTCACCATTACAGGGCTTGTTCACCGCATTTTCAAGGCAAAACCACAAGCCAACATTGTGGTATTATCCGAACAGGCACATGCGGAAAGAGCGCAGGATTTGATGGATATGGGTATCATGGACTATCGCACATTACCCTGCCCCAATGAAGTTCTGGAAATTTACGTGCGAAAATCAGGGCATCAAACCGCACTTTTCAATACCTCCAAACAACAACAGCAAGGCTCTGATATTTTTGTCACAGAAGACATTGAAACACGGAGATTACTTGATCAGGTTGCCCTGATTGCGCCCAGCAACGCGTCTGTGTTTGTGGTTGGTGAATCAGGCACCGGCAAGGAAAGAATGTCTCGCTACATCTATCAATGCTCCAGCAGAAGCCATAACGCTTTTGTCGCCATCAATTGCGCGGCCATTCCTGAAAACATGCTGGAATCCGAGCTGTTTGGTTATGAAAAAGGTGCATTCACTGGCGCTGATAAAGCCAAGCCAGGCAAATTTGAAATTGCCCACCAGGGCACATTGCTACTGGATGAAATCACAGAAATGCCCCTGCATTTACAAGCCAAATTACTCCGGGTTTTACAAGAAGGTGAAGTGGACAGGTTAGGTGGTAACAAACCCATCAAGGTTGATGTGCGCATCATTGCTACCAGCAACAGAAACCTGGAGCAAAGTGTTGCCGATGGAAAATTCAGACAGGATTTGTATTACCGCTTGAATGTGGTCACTGTGGCACTGCCGCCACTTCGTAAGCGGCTGAATGATATTCAACCACTAGCTCAACATTTTCTGGCCCACTTTGCGGCCATGTATCATAAGCCCGTACCAACATTGCATGATTCCGCGCTCAAGGCATTGATGCAACACAAATGGGAAGGCAATGTGCGTGAGCTTGAAAATTGCATGCATCGCTCCTTTCTCATGGCGACACAAGGGCAGGTCATGCCTGAACATTTGGGGCTTGAAGGCTTGAGCGCATCAACAACACAGGAAAGCCCGAAGCTGGATATTCAAACAGGCATGAGTATCCGCAATATGGAGCGCGCCTTGATTGAACAAACCTTACATCATGTTCAAAACAACCGCACCGAAGCCGCCAAACTTCTTGGCATCAGCATTCGAACCTTACGCAACAAGCTTAAAGAATATAACAGTAATAACGCAGCTCTTGCTGCCTGAAGGGAGAACGTCATGAAAGTTCAACAACACCATATCAAAGCAGTACCCACAAAAAAAACAAATCAATCCAAAGCATCGTCCGCATTTCAAAATTTGTTTGTCATGCAGCAGGATATGCAACATGCACCAGTACCAAACGTGGATGAAACCACAATGCAAGCCACAGAACACAAGCAGCACCATCCTGATCAGCCACTATCACATATCCTGCACGAACTTGAAGATTTGATGCTAACACTAGAAGAAAATTCCAAAGACTATACACGCGCACAAATGGCAATTCACAGCTTGCGTGATGCCCTGCGCGACATGCCAGATGCCTTTCCTCTTACCGCTGCTGACAGGGAGGAAGCCAGGGCTCTTCTGGTTGTGGAATCCAAACGGATTGATGAGTTGCAAAAATACAACAGTTAGCCACTCAATTTTAACCCTTTTATTCGCCTGTAGCCATTGACAAGCCATGCGGCTGACTTACCTTATGCTCCTCATGGGTGTATGGGGAAAATCAGTATGACAGAAACTGTAATAGGCATAGATGTTGGCTTTGGTTTTACCAAGGCAACCGATGGAAAGGATTTTTTGGTTTTCAAGTCTGTGTATGGTGAGGCCGTTGACTTACAATTTCGCGAGAACCTGTTAAATACCGCGAAGCATGATGAGCATATTCAGATTGAAATCCAGGATACCCCATACTTTGTAGGTGAGCTTGCCGAGCGTCAAAGCTCCAGCCGCTCTTTTACCCTTGACCAACATCAGTTTGTATCATCCTCAAGCAAAATTTTGGTGCTTGCGGCATTAAGCAAGCTGCTGCATGAACCTGAATCTTCCATCAAGCTGGTGGTTGGGCTACCTATCGGCCATTATCGACAATACAAAAATGATTTGGGTAAAATGTTAAAGGACACACACATCTTTACCGCCACGGACGCGCAGGAGAAACAAACAGAGTTTCAAGTCACCGTGACGGATGTTCGCGTGTTGCCACAACCCATTGGCACAGTCATGGACAGATTGCTTGGCCCTCAAGGTGTACCCAAACGTCAACGTTTTGCCACCGATAAAATTGGTATTATTGATGTTGGTTTTCGCACCACAGACTACACCATATCGGATAAGGGACGTTATTCGGAACGTGGCAGTTTGACAACACGCAACGGCATTTCCAAGGCTTTTAGAAAAATTGGCAACAAACTTAAAGAAGCTTGCAATATTGATATTGAAATTTATCGCCTGTTTGAAGCTGTAGATACGGGAAGCATTAAAATTCGTGGCAAAGCTTATGATTTAAAGCCCATCATAGAAAAATCTTTCAAACAATTGGCAACCGCCATTGCGGCCGATGCCAATACCGTATGGGCCGATGATTGGGATATGGATGCGATTATGATTACTGGTGGTGGTGGAGCGGTACTTGCCCCTTATATTGAGAGCCAGCTTGAAGGTGTGGTGATACCCATCAAGCAGGATTTGGACTACCGCTTACATAATGTTCGCGGTTATTACAAGTTCGGGCTTTACACTTGGCGTAAAAAAGAAGGTTAGACCTTTCCTGAAACCTACTGCAACAAGCGGCGAACAGCCAGGGTAAACATGGGAATATCCGCTTCAAACAACGTGCCATCTTCTGCTTTCATCTGATATGAGCCCTGCATACAGCCCACGGGAGTTTTAAGCACTGAAAAGCTGCTGTAGCAATGCTCTCCCCGCGGCGGGATAATTGGCTGCTCACCCACCACACCATCACCCTGCACCTCAGTACGATTGCCATCAGCATCCGTAATCAGCCATTTTCTGGATAATAATTGCGCGGCTTGCTCCCCGTGATTGCGAATACAAATGTGATACACAAATACATATTCATCAGGCCTTGATGGTTCTTCAAGGTATTCAGTTGTCACACTCACTCGAATATCATATAAAGCCATCAACGCCCTCTTACCACAACACAAACGGCAACAACACAAACATGAGTACTATCACAATGCCTGCCAAAGCCAGCGACACTTGCAAGGGATACATTTTGATATGCTTCCACCATGTAGGCTGCTTGCCTTCAGCCACCAATGCCGCATAACTTGCCCTTGCCTTTTGACAACGCTGCTCTTGATACGCATCAATCAAGCGCCTTCCCTGCTCCACATATTGCTCATCATACAGCCAAATCGCCGCATACCCCAAACCCCAACGTCCATTGCTGGTTTCATAGTAGGGAATATCATGCGCCTCAAGCAAGGCCCGAATATCATCGGCTTCATCTTCTTCCACATGACGCAATCGAAACAGCAATACGCTCATACAGGAGTTGGCATTTTCTCAATATACAACGACTGACTTGGAAAGGCAAACGCAATCCCGAGTGACTCCAAAAGCTGCATGATTTCCAGGTTAACCTCCTGGCGCACCTGTAAATACGTTGCCCAGTTTTTATCCTTACTGAAATAATAAAGAAAAATGGAAAGCGCTGAATCATCAAAGTTGTCAAACTTGACCAGTGAAAAATCCTGGTCCACACCTGGATGCGCTCTCAAAATATTTTCAATACCTTCAATGGCTTGCTGCATCTTTTCAGTGGATGTGGCATATGTAATCCCTATACGCATTTTCACACGGCGTTTGGAACGCGCGTCAATATTGTCAATCACCATATTGGCAAGCATAGAGTTAGGCACATTGACCAATGTTTGCGCAAAGGTACGAATGCGAGTCGAGCGAAAGCCAATTTCTTCCACCACTCCTTCAAACTCGGATGTCTTAATCCAGTCTCCCACCATAAAAGGCCTGTCCACCAGCAACATAATCGAGCCAAAAAGGTTGGCAATGGTATCTTTGGCTGCCATGGCAACTGCAATACCGCCAATGCCAAGCGAAGCAATCAGACCTGAAATGGAGTAGCCCATATTCTGCGCTACAACCAATGTGCCAGTGACGATTAAGAATAGTTTCAACGTTTTGGAAATAAATGGAATCAATTGGTCATCCAAAGATGAATCTGTGCCTTTGGCTCTGGCTAAAGCATAAGTCGCAACCCCATCAATCAAACGCCATAAAAACCATACAATCAACACGATACTGAGCATGCGCCCGCCACGTTCAGCGATATCAAGCACGGGCAAAATTTCTGTAGAAGGTTTGAGCACAGTGATGGCAGCCCAAATGCCAAACAAAAGAATAAGCCAACTTAATGGTTTCTCTGCAGCCTCGAAAAAAGCATCATCCAATGTGGTTTGCGTGCGTTTAGTTAGCCCATGAGTAATTTTCCTAAGCCACTGCACCAAATACTTACGCAACACCACTGCCGCAAATAAGATAATGGCAGCCATCAACCAATGCCTAAGTTCACTATCACCCATCCAAGTTGAAAGTTGCTGCATATCCAAAGCTTACCTCCCATGTGGCGCAAAATGTTTGACGCATTCTAACACGCTTCTTAAACTAGCCATAGAAGCAAGGGAGTATGCGCATGGGTCAAACACAATTACAAGCCCTGTTTTCCAATCCTGATGCCTTGCGGGCATTGGTTGGTCGACGTGTACGCTATTTGGGTGAAACATATACCATTTGTGACTTGTTGCTGGATGAAGATATGCTTGTATTGGCCTCGGATTGCGACAAAGCTGTGCAAGATGATTCCTTTGGTCGGGCTACACGCATGGTTCCCAAACAGCATCGCTTAAAATTTCGTGACGCTGATGGTAACCCCACAGCCATTTGGGATGAGTTTGCTTTTCTTGATGGGGCTTTGTGATGGCGGAATGGGTTGATGCAGGTTTGGAGAAGGATTGTCCGCAAGGGCAGCGCATGGTCGTGGATACTGATGCTGGTAACATTGCGATTTTCCATCTTAGCCAGGGTTTTTATGCTATTGAAGACCGCTGCTCCCACGATAATGGCGAGCTTGCTTCCGGGAAATGTGATGGTGATGAAATCATTTGCCCACGCCATGGTGCGCGTTTTTGCCTGCGTAACGGCAAAGCATTAACCCCGCCTGCTTATGAAGATATTCAAACCTATCCTGTACGTATCCATCATGGTATGATTCAGATTGATATTGATGTGTAGGAGCGGGCATGGTTAAGCATATTGTGATGTGGGATGTTGCCAACCCTGGTGATGTCCTGGACATCAAAACAAAGCTGGAAGCACTCAAATCCAAAATTCCGAACATCATTGACCTTGAAGTCGGTATTGGTGATAAGGATGAGCATGGCGTATCTACCGTGGTGCTGTACTCCACATTTGCCAGCTTTGATGATTTGCATACCTATCAACAGCACCCCGAACATCAAGCCGTTATCCCTTTTATGCAAAGTGTCACATCAAATCGCAAGGTGGTGGATTATGAAGTTTAGCCTGTTATGCCTCATGAGCCTAGTCAGCTTATGGCAAAACCCTGCCCTTGCGGAAGATATTGACCTGAAAAAAGAGCTTGCACCAGATATGAAGACGGTTAAGCCATCCGAAATCCATACCTATAAACACCCATCAGGCGCAACCGTCACCGAATATCGCTCTGGTGGCAAGGTATGGATGATTAAAGTACAGCCTGTGGGCAACTTCCCACCCTATTATTTATACGATAATGAAGGTGACGGCACGTTTGACCGCCGTATTGCCGGCAACAAGCTTCCTTCTCCACCGATGTGGGTGATTAAACGCTTCTGACGCATCCGCCGATGCTGCCTTCTCATGAAACATAATATCAAACTGCTGCTTATTTCAGACAGTCGCCGCTTTGAACATCATCAAGCCATGATGGATGTGTTTGAACAAGCCTTGCAAGGCGGTGTGGATACAATTTTGTTGCGGGAAAAGGCTCTTGATTCTGCCAAACTCCTTGCCCTGGCATCCCAGGCACGAATGCTGACCGCAGCCCATCAGGCCAGGTTAATCATTCATAGTCAAGCAGATATTGCCAAAGCTGTGGATGCAGATGGTGTGCATGTGGATGCGGCTTCCATTTCAGAAATTTCGCAGATGAAGCGGTGGTTGGGTGAAGGTTTTATGGTCTCCGCATCATGTCATCATGAAGCAGAGCTTACGCTTGCTGAACAACAAGGCGCTGATTTTTGCTTCTTATCTCCTGTGTTCCCCACAAAAAGTCATCCTCATACACCTGCCTTAGGCGCTGAAGCTTTTCTTAAGCTTGCTTCATCTGTGGATATACCAGTGATTGCTTTAGGTGGTATAAGCCCTGATGTTATCCCTTTGTTGCAGGGGCACGCTGTGGCGACCATGGGCGGTATTCTAGATGCAGAAAACCCTAAACAAGCTGCTGCACAGTTGTTATCTAGTTAAACTCCGCATTGTGATACACTTTCTGCACATCATCACAATCGTTTAATGCTTCAACAAGGTCATTAAAATCCTGGGCATCATCACCCGTAATGGCACATAGTGTTTGTGGCTCATAAGAAATATCATCCACTTCAAATGAAATATCAGAATAAGCTTCTTCCAGGGCCTTTTTCGCCTTGAAATACTCCGTGTGCGGCGTAAGCACGGTAATCATACCATCTTCAAGCTCAATATCTTGCACATCCACATCCGCCATCATCAAGGCTTCCAGCACAGCTTCTTCATCATCACCCTTAAACACAAAAACAGCGACATGATCAAACATGTGCGCTACAGCTCCCGGACTACCCAGCTTGGCATTGTTTTTGGTAAAACATTTGCGCACATCAGCAAACGTACGATTAGGGTTATCGGTTAAACAGTCCACAATCACCATGCACCCCCCAGGGCCAAAGCCTTCATAGCGCGCGGGTTGAAAATCCTCGCCCACACCGCCTTCTGCCTTATCCAAAGCGTTTTTAATCACATGCGCTGGCACTTGATCTTTCTTGGCATGATCAATCAGGCGGCGAAGCGACAAGTTACTATCAGGGTCAACACCACCATTCTTGGCACACACATAAATTTCCCGACCATATTTGGAATATACCTTGGCTTTCATGTCCGATGTTTTGGCCATGGATTCTTTTCTGTTCTGGTAAGCTCTTCCCATAATGTTTCACCTTTTATGTTTATGTTAATTTTTTCTTCAACGTATCCAAAAGTACAAGCGCATCTACAGGACGCATACCATCCACGTTAGCTTCATCAATCACCTTCTCAATCTCTGCCAATCGCTGCAAACTTTGCTCTTGTTGACGTTTTTCAGCTTCAGCAAACAAGCCCAACTGTACCTTCCCTGATTCAACTTGTAACTGCGATTGATGCTCTAAACGATATAAATGCTCACGCGCGTTTTTCACCACATCACGAGGCAACCCTGCAAGTTGAGCCACAGCAATACCATATGATCTATCCGCGGCTTCCTCAACCACCTGATGCATAAAAATCACTTCGCCCTTCCATTCTCGTACCGTAACCGACGCGTTGAATGCCTGATGATGCGTTTCTGGCAAATCGGTCAACTCATGATAATGCGTGGCAAACAGGGTAAGCACATCCTGAGCCTCAATCAACCGCTCCGCCACTGCCCATGCGATAGCCAAACCATCCCAGGTGCTGGTACCTCGCCCTATCTCATCGACAATCACCAAACTTCTTGGCTCTAAATGATTAAGTATGGCTGCTGTCTCCATCATCTCCACCATAAACGTGGAGCGCCCAGCGGTGAGTTCATCGCCTGCCCCCACACGAGTAAACAACCGTTTGGTGAGCGGAATGCGTGCGGCTTCAGCAGGCACAAAGCAGCCCACATGCGCAAGCCATACTATCCAGGCAACTTGCCGCATATATGTTGACTTACCACCCATATTGGGGCCTGTTAGCAACATAAACCGCCGCTTTTTCATATCCATGCGAGTATCATTGGCTACAAATGGAGCGTCATCCAAAAAACGCTCCACCACAGGATGGCGGCCACCTTCAATATGAAGCGTACGTCCACTATGAACTTCAGGACAAATATATTGATATTGCTCGGCAACAGTTGCAAAACAAGTCAATACATCAAGGCTGGCTACCGCCATGGCTGCCCCCTGAATCGCTTGGGTTTGAGCAGCAATCTTTTCCCGCAGTAGTTGCACCAAAGACTCTTCCCTTGCTGCTGCCGCATCCTGTGCGCCCAAAATTTCCGTCTCAAACGCATACAACTCATCCGTGATAAAACGCTCGGCATTGACCAGTGTCTGTTTACGCACATATTCTGGTGGCGCAGATGCTGCTTGCGCCTTGGATATTTCGATAAAATAGCCGAAAACCTTGTTATACTTTACACGCAGATTCGCAAGGCCCGTGCGTTCTCTCTCTCTGGCCTCATAGGTCTTAAGCCAGTCGTCCGCATCCTGAGCCAGTAACCTCAGCCTATCCAGCTCCGCATCAAAGCCTTCTCGAATCACACCGCCATCCCGAAACAAGGCAGGTGGTAAATCAACCAGAGCAGATGCCAACGTCTCACCCAGGCTCTCCAATCCCTGCATGGCGCTCCGCATAGGCGCGAACAAACCTTCTCTTCCTTCCAAAGCATGGATAAGCTCAGGAAGCGCGAGTATGCTATCCGCAAGCCCTCGATAATCGCGTGGTGCTGCCCTGCCCAACACAATGCGAGTCAGCATGCGCTCCATATCCCTGATTTGTTTAAGCGCGAGCTGCACTTTCTCTCTGGTTTCCACATCATCCCACAGACTTTGCACCGCTTGCTGCCGTTGTTTAATATGTTCCAAATCCGTCAACGGTGAATCCACCCACTCCCGCAACAACCGGGCACCCATGGGCGTGCATGTCTTGTCTAACACGGAAATCAGGCTGCCTTGACTTTTGCCCGTCATGGTATGATGCACTTCCAGATTACGCCGTGAACGCATATCAATGCTCATGCCTTGTCGTTGTTCCTGAAAAACAGGCAGGCTTAAATGTGCCATATTGCATTTTTGCGTCTGTTCAACATACACAAGCACCGCGGCAACAGCCTTGGCCACATCTGTATGACTTTCAAGACCTAGCGAAGCCCAGTCGCCCAGACCAAAGTGCTGCGCCAGCTTTTCTTTGGCAACATCCACGGAAAAAGCCCAGTCCCCAACTTCCCATGTTTGTATATTCAGCCCTTCAGGCAGCTTCTCATGACTTGCCAACAAAAGCTCTGCGGGATTTAATATACTTAGGTATTCTTCAAGGCTTTGCCCTCTATCTCGATAGCCTTCCATCAATTTCCACTGACCTGATGCCACATCCAGTGATGCAACAGCCCATGTTTGCTTATCTTGCACCAGTGCCGCAAGCGGGGCAGATGTTTCCTTGGCCAACAAGGATGACTCTGTGATTGTGCCAGGAGTTACAATGCGTACTACCTCGCGTTTGACTGGACCTTTGCTTGCGCCTGGCGCTTCCATTTGGTCGCAAATGGCTACCCTGCATCCTGCAGCCACCAGCTTGGCAAGATATGCTTCTGCCTGATGCCACGGTACACCAGCCATGGGAATATCCTCACCATTCGCTTTACCCCGTTTGGTTAGTGTGATATTCAGGATTTTCGCGGCCTTGATGGCATCATCAAAAAACATTTCATAAAAATCACCCATACGATAAAAAAGCAGGCAATCTGCATGCTCTGCCTTGATTTTGAGGTATTGCTGCATCATGGGTGTATGTTCTGATGTTTTCTTCGCTGCCATATGCGAAATCTAACGCAAAGCCTAAAAAATAAACACATCCTATTGAGATTCAATGGCATGGGTTTATGCTTGCCAGCGCAAACATCACGGAGTGGCAATGAACAGAAATCAGCAACAGAGCATGGTTATGGATAAAAGAACCAAGCGCTTTTACAAAACAAGTTATTGGGTGATACCATTGCCTATGCTTGCGGGGCTTGGGTTTGCAGCTTGGGTACTACTGACTGAAGATACTCGTGATTTATCTTACTGTGTGATTGCGCATAGCGCATCGGCATATAACCAAGCCACATTGGATGCGCAAGACTTTGTATATCAAGAATCCATCACTCTAGATTTATGCAAAGCCAAAGATGATGCTATTGATGATAGTGATGGCCGCACATCAGGTAAAGTACGTTGGTTTATTTGCAAAGGCACAACCTGTGGCCCTGGTTGGGAAAAGGCTTTAGCTCAGCCTTAAAGCATTCCTTGCCTAGAGG
>CAZLES010000012.1:0-14295 GCA_964558615.1 uncultured Zetaproteobacteria bacterium | reverse complement strand
GAAGAATTGCAGCATAAAGAGGAAATGCGAAAGGTTTTGGGGCGCTATCTTAATCCCGAGCTGGTTTCGGATGTGTTTGACGGGGAAAGCTCTGGTGCCTTGCTTAATCGCAAACAGGAAGTGACGGTTTTATTCGCGGATATGGTTGGTTTTACCGCCTTTTCTGAATCCACGGAGACAGAAGCTGTGGTAGATGTGCTCAATCAGTACTTTGAGGTGTTTCATAGTATTATTGATTATTATGGTGGGCATGTGGACAAATATATTGGTGATGCGGTAATGGCTGTATTCAATCACCCTACACCCAATGAAGAACACACGCGTCATGCGGCGATGGCAGGTATTGCCATGACAATCGCGTGTGAACAGTTGGGTGTGTTGCGGCAAGATGGAGAAAAAGTATCTTTTCGTGTTGGGCTTAATCGGGGTGATGTGATTGTAGGCAATATTGGTGCGGCAGAGCGTCTGGAATATACAGTGATTGGTGATGCGGTGAATGTGGCATCGCGTATGGGAAGCTTGGGTAAACCCAATGAAGTTGTATTGCCCAAGGCAACATTTGACGCGATAGGCTCAGGGTTTGATTTTAAGGATATGGGAGAAATGAACATTAAAGGTGTCAGTGAAGCATTGCGATGCGGTACGATTTCAGTCAGTGGAAAGAAATTGTTGCATGATATTCATTACGCGGTTGATATGGCTTTTGACACAACCTTGTCCGCTCACGCGCGCAAGATGATAGGGGATATCAAATAGTGTACCGTTTTATCATTTATAGTTATTGCCTTTTATTTGTTGCAGGCTGTGCTGGTAAAACCGGGGATGATTTCCGGGTATCTTTAGGGCTTGTCAGCGCTTATGAAGCGGCGCAAAAGGCCTTCCATCAAGGGCAAATCATGCAGGCAAGAGAGCGTATCTTAACCATCAAGAAAGACGATAAAGATTACCATAAAGCAAGAACATTTCTCAAAAAAGAAGTTGAGCCTGCGCGTTTGAAATTATTAAGGTATTATGCCAGAAAAGGGAAAGCTGAAGAGAAAAAGGGTAATTGGGCAAAAGCTGAAGAGGCATACGCCATGGCGGCAGAACTTTCACAGCAGCCTCAAGCCCTGAAAATATATCAAAAAAACATGAGCCTTAAAGTCAGGCAATTGCGATTTGACAGCCTGTATCAGCAACGTAAAAAAGAAGATAAAATATGGCTTGATTGGCAGAATGCCTATATCCCCCCCCAAGGGTTGCTGGGTGATGACCGTTTCTTTGCCGATGCCAGAGAAGATATTGCTCAAGCAACAGATCAGAGAATAGAAGCCGCGTGGAAACGCGCAAAAATGTATAGAGATGAAGACAAGCCAGAAATGGCTTGGCTATATGCAGACTCATATTTGAGGCTATACCCGGGTGATAAAAAAGCCCAGGATTTAAGGAATGCCATGGCAACAGCACTTCCCAAAGGCTTCAGGCTTCCTCAATCAAAAGATAAAGAGGAGAAAGCTAAACGGGTAAAACCCGTTCAAGTTAAAGCCTCAGCCAAGCATGTTCGATTGTTGATGAAGCAGGGAAAATGGATGGAAGCCAAAAGCGAAGCCTTGAATCTACGCAAGGAAGGGCATGCTGATGCGGATACATTGTTAGCAAACATTGATGCTAACATTGCAAGCCTCGCGGAAGATGCGTATCAAAAAGGAAATTTGGCTTTTCGCAATGAAAAGATAGATGCGGCAGTTCAATTTTGGCAACAAGCTGTTGACTTAAAGCCCAATGAACAAACTTATGTGGATAGCTTGCGCAGGGGCAAGCAAATTCAGGAACGCTTGAACGCGTTGAAAGCAAAAGGTGAGCAATAATGCGTGATTCGATTGTGAAACCACGCCGTAAAACGCGTAAGATTATGGTTGGTGATGTGGCTGTGGGTGGAGATGCTCCCATTGCCGTGCAGTCCATGACCAATACACTGACCACGGATATTGACGCGACGGTAGCTCAACTTAAAACTCTGGAAGATGCGGGCGCGGATATTGTGCGTATTTCCGTACCAGACCCAGATTCAGCGGCTGCTATGCCTGAAATCTTAGCACAAACCAATCTGCCCATTATCGCCGATATTCATTTCAGCTACAAAATGGCGTTGTTAGCGTTGGATGCAGGTGTGCATGGGTTGCGCTTAAACCCAGGCAACATTGGAAGCCGTGATAGAGTAGAACGGGTGGTAAAAGCAGCTGCAGAAAGAGGTGTTTCCATTCGTATTGGGGTGAATGCTGGTTCTTTGGAAAAAGAAGTGAATGAAAAGTATGGAGAGCCATGTGCGGATGCCATGGTTGAATCCGCCTTAGGGCATATTCGTATCTTAGAAGATATGAATTTTAACGATATCAAAGTATCCCTTAAAGCGAGTAATATTCCGATGACTGTGGCTGCATACCGCAAGCTTGCAAATCAAGTGGATTATCCCTTCCACCTGGGTATTACGGAATCGGGAAGTTTGTTTGGTGGTACGGTTAAGTCATCTGTGGGTTTGGGTTTGCTCTTGGCTGATGGTATTGGAGATACCATTCGTGTTTCACTGGCGGCAGAGCCTAGAGAAGAGGTCAAGGTAGGCTTTGAGATTCTTAAAAGCCTTGGTTTGCGGCACAGAGGAGTCAACATCATTGCCTGCCCAACATGCGCACGCCAAAAGTTTGACGTGATTCAAACGGTGCAAGTGCTGGAAGAACGATTGGCACACATACAGGAGAATGTGGAGCTTGCAGTGATTGGCTGTGTGGTGAATGGGCCTGGTGAAGCCAAAGAAGCTGATTTGGGTATCACGGGCGGTTATCCTGTACATACTTTTTATCATGATGGTGAAAAGTTTGGCAAGATTAAAGCAAATGATATGATTGATACTCTGGTGGAAGAAGTTGAGAGACGTGCTGCTGTGATGCGACAGGCTAAGGAGAAAGATAATGGTTAAATACATGTTGGTAGGTATGCTTGTTTTGGGGTTGGTGAGTTGCACGCAAGAGACACAAAACAAGATTGGTCGTGCTGTTCAAAACTGGACGGGTGTTGATGGTGTGTTGGAGGTGTATGCGGGAAACAAACTGGTCAAACGCTTCTTGAAGATTGATAAATTGACCACAGCCGTATCCACCAACGGCAATACGCCGCGTCCATACCGTTTTGGCTACGGCATTTTGGATGAAAATCTGAATATGGTTGCGGATAAGCGTGAGAAAAAAGTCTATTTTGAATTTTCAGACTATTCCACGTCTTATATTTTTTATACTTATCCCAAATAGCGTACCCAAAATCATGCGTATCTGATAACTTGCCTTTTGGCAGGTAGGGGTGCCCTTATTCTTCCTCAATATCAGGGAGTGGTTCAAATAGGGATTGCAGCTCTTCCTCACTCCACAATGCACTGCCCTTGCTGCCACTGCCGTGAATGCTATCAGCCAGTGCTCGCTTACGCTCTTGCATCTCCAATATTTTTTCTTCTACCGTACCCACAGTTGTGAGTTTATAGACAAAGACAGGTTTATCTTGCCCAATGCGATGAGCTCTATCAGTGGCTTGGTCTTCCGCGGCAGGATTCCACCATGGGTCAAAGTGAATGACGGTGTCGGCAGCGGTTAGGTTCAAGCCTGTGCCTCCTGCCTTCAAACTGATTAAGAAGATAGGCACATCACCTTCCTGAAACAGTTCAACAGGGGTGAGACGATCCTTGGTTTGCCCGGTAAGCTTCACGTAAGGCAAATCCAGGCTTGTACACAAATTCTCAATCAAGCGTAACATTTCCGCGAACTGTGAGAATAAAAGGATTTTTCTGCCTTCCTCCACCATTTCTGGCAGCATATCCCCAAGCATGTCCATTTTTGCAGAAGGAATACCTTCAGTATCCATCTGTTTAAGTAAGCGCGGATCACAACATACTTGTCGCATTTTCATCAGGGCATCAAGCACAATGATTTGACTTTTAGCGACACCCATGGCGGCTACAGAATCGCGCACTTTTTTCTGCATGGCCAGGCGCACGCTTTCATACAATGTGCGCTGTTCTCCATCCAGCTCCACACTACGCACAATATTGGTTTTGGCTGGCAGCTCTTTGGCAACATCTGTTTTCAGGCGGCGCAGCAGGAAGGGTCGAACACGTATATTTAAGGCATCCTGTCTTGCTTCGCTACCTTCTTGTTCAATAGGTTTGCGGAATAAACGACCAAAGTTTTTTTGATCATATAAATAACCTGGCATCAGGAAATCAAACTGTGCCCATAGTTCACCCAGGTGGTTTTCAATGGGTGTACCTGTCAAACAAATACGGTGACGCGCGTTAAGTTCACGTACCAGTTGCGAAGCCTTGGCTCGTGGGTTCTTGATGTTTTGTGCCTCATCCAGAATCAGCATGTGATACGGTTCATCAATCAAGAAGGCTGCATCCCGTGGAAGTAGGGGATAGGTGGTCAGTACCAAATCATATTGGGATATATCATCAAAATAGCGTGAACGATGCGCGCCATGCAAGACCAATACACGTAAATCAGGTGTAAACTTTTGCGCTTCCATGCGCCAGTTGTGCATCAAGCTGGTAGGCGCAATGACAAGTGCTGGGTGATTGAGCCTGCCTTCTTCTTTTTCTTTGAGTATGCAAGCCAGGGTTTGTATGGTTTTCCCCAAACCCATATCATCAGCCAAAATACCATGTACACCAGTGCGCATCATCATTTGTAGCCAGTTTAGGCCTTCACGTTGATAATCACGCAATTCAGCTTGCAGACCTTGGGGCACAGTAACTTCGGTGATATGACGACTATCGACCAACTGATGAACACGCTCCAGCCATTTTTTATCATCTTTAATCTTGACCTTGTCATTGTTTTTCAGGTCTTGCTGAATGGCCAGCATTTGTACGCCGGAAATTTCCTTATCGCTTGCGTCTGTGCCGGCGAATAGCTCCATCATATGCTTGAGCATGCTAAACAGCATATCACCAGGCATGGACAACATGCGCCCATCAGGAAGTGGTAATGGTATATGTGTCATGGTTTTTACTGTGTCCAGCATCTCATCCGTCAATCGCTCAGGATTTTCCTTAATCCAGGCGGCAATGGCATCAATCATGTCAATAGACTCACCGTCTGCCAGGGTTGCCGTAAAATCCACGACACCTGTTAATCCTTCGCCATCAATGCCAAGGTTCCAGCTTTCCGCTGTAAGCAGGTTGTAGCGGAAGGATGCCTGCATTTCCACTTCAAAACCTTGCTCTTTTAGTGCAGGCACAACATCAGCCATAAAGGTAATCCAGTCCTGATTGGCCAGCATAAAGGCTGGCAGTGTTCCCATTTTTTTCAGTTTGATGCTCATGGTTTTTGGGGTTTCAGTAATACCCTGGGCCAATAGGTGCAGCATGGCTTCCTTTTCAAAGTCAGTGTCGCGCGCGTATTCAATCAGCAAGTTGCCATCTTTGATGCGTACAGGTTCATCGGTTGTACCATATTTGATACGTTCATCACCATAGGCAAACCACACATCCAGCCCGTCAAAATGTGTGCCATACAGTGGAGAGTGGATGGGTAGTGAATCAAAGCTGAGTATGGCAACAGGCTGGACCTTTTCTTTTTTAAGCTGTAAACGCTCTGGTTGGGGAACAAAATCAGGTAATTGTGGTAAGATTACGCTTTCATCATGCTGCATGTCTTGAGGGTACACAGGCAAGACCTTACGCAGCTCCCGAGCTTGCTCCAGAGAGCAATTGAGTTTGATTTCACCACATGTATTGTTACTGATGTCCAGATAATAAGGTGGTGTCACATCAACGACCATGGCTTCAGGTTCTGTGCGCAGGCTTAAGGTTTGTATCCCCTGCGCATCCATATCCCAAAACCATTCCGCAGTGCGTGGTTCAGCCAGTTGCAGTGCGTCACGGTCTTTATCCCACCAGTGACAACGCCCGGTCTTGATGATGCGCTCCAACATTTCTTGCCCTGCCAGGCCTTGCAGTAGCAGTGCGTCCTCACCCATAGACAGGGTGGCTGCCGCGTCGCGTAAAATCTTCTCATCCACCGACAATATATAGCGAGGCACATTACGACTAAGGATATTCTGACATTTGTATGGCAAAGCCTTGCCATAGCTGTCATCTTTAAGTAGGCGGACTGACTCGAAGTGAACTCTCAAGCGTTGTTTTCGGTCTGGCCGAATAATGTATAGCAAGCGCTGGCGAACATCGCTGGGGTAATCATTTCTGCCCAAAGAAGAGGGCACATGTTGACCCGCGGCTCCCAGCCAGTGATGAAAGGGTACGGCTTCTTCTTTCTTTTTGCGTTTTTTTCGTGGTAATGAGGCTGTTTCCGCAAGTACGGCATATAAAGCCGCGGCCACATGCTCGCAATTAAATTGTAAAGGGCAGTCGCAATCCCCATCAATATCGTATTCATCATAGGTAATGGATACCTGATGCGGTTTGGCTGATGCACCCATCACTTCTGCGGCAATATGTTGTTTTTCCGGGTCGAAAGACAGTGATTCAACGTGACCGTCCTTGAAGAAAGCGCGGCCTTTTTCCAAGTATTTGCTGTCTAGCGCGTCTTCAATAAAAACTTGTGTAATTTCGGCAGCCATGCATTCCTCAAAGGTGATATATTGCTGTATTTTTCAGCAGCGAACCATCCTCTATAAAGTGGTCAGAGATGCAATAGAAAAAATGTGTTCAAAGGTTGAAAGTGGAATATCAACGCTGACTTAAAGTATGGTTTGGTTATGTACTTCCAGCCAGGTAGCCAAATCAATATGTTTATCAGATAAAACATGGTCACGAATATCATACCTGGTTTGGAAGGTTGACAAAGAAAATGCTCCCTGATGGCGCAATGCGCTCAGGTTTTTATCTGCAAGCTTTAATCCATGCTCACTTGCACGATAAAACCATGTTTCGGCCTGTTCCACATCTTTTTTTGTGCCACGGCCTTCCGCGTACATATAAGCGACAATATTTTCTGCGGGGGCAAAGTTTTTCTCGGCGGCTTTTTTATACCAATACAATGCTTTCTTGTCATCTTGCGCAACACCTGTACCGCTGCGATAGGCCGTGGCAAGGTTAAACATGGCCTGAACATAACCAGCTTGCGCCGCGCGCTTAAACCAGAGAAACGCGGTTTCCGGCGAGTATTTCACACCCTTTCCTTCCAAAAACAAGGAAGCGTAGAGGTTTTGTGCCTGTGTATCTCCTTTGTTTGCCAGTGTATGCAGGTAGTAGGCAGCCTTTTTGAAATCCTGTTCAACACCACGACCCTGATAGTAAATCATGGCAAGGTTATACAGGGCATCAGCTTCACCATACTGGATAGCCTTTTCATACCATCGGATAGCTTCTTTTTCACTGCGCCCTGTACCACGTCCGATATGGTAGAAAAGACCCAACATCATGGGAGCTTTGGTGCTACCGTTTTTCTCAGCCATTGTCCACCAGTGCAAAGCTTTTTCATCATTGGGTGTTATACCCTCACCACGGGCAAACAACAAGCCAAGATTAAACTGTGCCAGCATATCACCCGCATTGGCAGCCTGGGTTAACCAGGCCAAACTTTTTTTGATATTTTCATGCTGCAGTATATAAGAGACCCCTGCATCATTTTGGGCAAATGTAATATGCTGATTGGCCGCCATTGTCAGCCACTTTAAGGTATGTTTTTCTGTTTTTTTCAGGCCAAGTTTGCCTGTTCTCAGGATGACGGCAAGATTGTACAGGCTTTTGGCATCAGCATTTCGCATACCATGATATAGCCAACGCCATGCTTCTTTTGCGTGTTCGGGTGAGGGCTGCCGAGCCATCAACGCGGCCAAGATATAACCTGCCTGTGCGTGTCCTTGCTGTGCTGCCAGAGCCAGCCAACGCAAACTTTCTTCCCATGAAGAAGGCTTTTGGGATAATATTTGACCCAAAGCGTATTGCGCCTGGGTATAACCTTGGTTTGCGGCTTTACGCAGCCAATACAAAGCCTGGGGCTTATCTTGTGCGACACCTTTACCTTCTTGGTACATCAACGCGATTTCATATTGCGCCCGGCTGTCATTGTTGTTTGCCCGCTTGTGTATCATATCTGTGATGGACTTACGAAGCTTGCTTGCCTCACTTTGTGATACGGGAATGGCTTCGGCTTGTAGCGCCCAGTGCAGTGCCTGATAGATATGTTCGCTATCCCGCTCATCATGCATAAGTAATTTTGCGAGCTTTAACATGGCTTTGGGAGAGCCATGCTGCGCGGCTTTTTTGTACCAAATCAGGGCTTGTTCAGGTTGGGGAGCTTCCATGCCACGACCAAATTCCAGCATGGTGGCATAAGCATATTCAGCGCGGCTCAAACCCTGCTTGGCCGCGGCATGCATCCAGCGAAGCGCAAGTTTGTCATCAGGGTCCGTACCTTGCCCTTGAATATACATCTGTGCCAACTGGAATTGGGCTTTTGCCTTGCCTTCAAGCGCTGCTTTGGTGTACCAGTCCAAAGCGTCATCAAACCGTTTTTCCTGATAAGCAAAATTGCCCAGTTGCAGCATATCTGTATCAGAGCTTACATGCTCACTCTTGCCTTGCATGTATATCAAGCCAGCTACGGTAAGGCCGACAAGAAGAAGGAGAGGAAGCAGTATCTTCATGGGCTTACATTATTCTACCGTGACCGATTTGGCTAGGTTTCGTGGTTGATCCACATCTGTGCCTTTATCTCGAGCAACATTGTAAGCTAGGTATTGCAAAGGAATTGCAGCTAAAAGTGGCGCGCTGAAAAAGTCGCCTTCAGGAATATGAATGGTGGCATTGATGTTCTCTGGGATTTCATTTTTTTGCATATCAGTCACCAAAATAATTTTAGCTCCACGCGCTTGAACCTCGTGTAAATTAGAAATAACCTTATCCAAATGATATTGGCGCAAGGCAATCACAATCACAGGTAAATTTTCATCAATCAAAGCGATAGGTCCATGCTTCATCTCACCAGCAGGGTAACCTTCTGCATGCAAATAGGAAATCTCTTTCAGCTTTAATGCGCCCTCTAAAGCTAAAGGATAGCAAGGGCCTCGCCCTAAAAATAATGAGCCATGGGCTTGGCTAAATAGAGGGGTAAGCGTATTAAAGGTTTCAGGATTTTCGAGCAATGCTTTTGCGCCATCTGCAGCAGCAAACAAGGCTTGGATATGTTGCATGACGCTTTCCTCATCCATAGCGTTGTATTGGTGCGCCAATTTTAAAGAGAACAAAGCAAGGGTTAAGAGTTGCGCAGTATAGGCCTTGGTTGATGCCACGCCAATTTCTGGGCCTGCATACAATTCAATCAACCCATCGGATTCGCGCACCATAGAAGAATGGGCCACATTGCAAAATACTAAGCTTTTGTTGTTTGGTGTTTGCCGCTTGAATAAGCGTAAGGCTTCTAGTGTATCCGCGGTTTCACCAGATTGGGATAGGGTAATCATCCATGTGTTTTCACCAATCACCGGGTCGCGATAGCGAAATTCCGATGCCACATCCACTTCAACAGGAATTTTCAAATAACGCTCCAACCAATACCTTGCGGTAAGCGCGGCATGGTAAGATGTGCCGCATGCCACCATAATGATGCGGTCAGGCAAGGGGGCATGTTCTATAAATGTAGCCTGGGGAAAGTGAATGCAAGGAGAGTCGTCGGTATAAGCATGTAAAATATCAAGGAAAACACGAGGTTGTTCATGAATTTCCTTGAGCATGAAGTGTTGGTACGGGCCCTTTTCAGTGGCCGCAACCATTTCGGGCATGGCCTCCCACTCTACCTGAACCTCCTGGCCTTGCGCGTCAAAAACATGCACTTGCTCAAGGTCTGACCAACCCCATTGCCCTTCCTTGAGATAATACACTTCAGAAGCCACAGTACCCACAGCCAGGGCATCTGAAGCCACAAATACACCATCGGGGCTTCGGGCTAAAAGGAGAGGGCTACCTCGCCTTGCGAACCAAAGCTTTTGTTCCTGAGCCTGAACTGCGGCGATGGCGAATGCGCCTTCAAGCTGGTTTAACGTATGCAGAAAGGCTTTTTCTTGATGAGGCTCATGCTGTAAGGCTTGCTGCCAAAGCCAGGGGATGGTTTCGCTATCGGTATCCGAGGCAAAACGCACGCCTGATGCTTGAAGCATGGCACGCAAGCTTTGATGATTTTCAATGATACCGTTGTGAACCACGGCAATAGTTTCGGTTTGATGGGGGTGAGCATTGCGAACTTCAGGCACACCATGGGTTGCCCAGCGGGTATGACCAATGCCGAGGTTTCCTGCCAAAGGCTTTTGATTCAGCAACGCGCCAAGGTTTTTTAATTTGCCTTCAGCTTTCCGTGTGTGCAGTTGTTGCTTTGATACCGTGCAAATACCAGCACTGTCGTAACCACGATATTCCATGGCCTTAAGCGCGTCAAACAAGATATGCTGAACCTGGCTATGCGCGATAGCGCCAATAATCCCACACATCGGTCAGGAGCCTTTTTTGGGGCGAACCCAGTTGGTGATATGGCGTTGTTCAGGCCGCGCAGATAGCGTTAAACCATCTTGTTGCACAGGTTTGGTAATAATGCTTCCCGCGCCAATGGTTGCGCCAGAGCCTACCTGCACAGGTGCAATCAGCTTGGTGTCAGAGCCGACAAAAACATCATCGCCAATGATGGTTTGGTGCTTGTTCGCGCCATCATAGTTGCAAGTGATGGTGCCTGCACCGATGTTACAGTTTTCACCCATGATGGTATCCCCAATATAGCTTAAATGATTGACCTTGCTCCCTTGCCCAATCACCGACTTTTTCACTTCAACGAAATTGCCGATTTTTACCTTGTCATCCAGGCGAGCCCCTGGTCTGAGCCTTGCAAATGGACCAACGGCTGCTTTATCCCCAATACTTGCTTCTTCCAGGTGCGAGAATGGTGCCACAGTGATATCATCGGCAAGCCAGCTGTTTTGTAACACTGCGTAAGGTCCAACCGTACATCCATCCCCCAAATGCGTTGAGCCAAGTAATTGTGTGCCTGCCTTGATGGTGCAATCCATGCCAATATTCACCGAGGCTTCAATGCGCACAGTGTCTGCTTGTTCTATAGTGACACCTTTGCCTTGCCATTCCTGGATAATGCGTTGTTGCATGATTTTTTCCGCTTGCGCAAGCTGCTTGCGATCGTTGATGCCAAGCATTTCATCACCATGCTCCATGATAACGGCTTGAACATGATTGCCATCGGCTAAGGCCAGCGGTACAATGTCAGGTAAATAATACTCTTGTTGCGCGTTGTCATTGCCCACTTGATGCAAATATGTAAACAAGGCATCACGGTTGACACAGAAAATACCACTGCTTACTTCCTGAATGGTGCGCTGCTCTGTGGTTGCATCTTTTTCTTCGACAATAGCTAAGACACTGCCATCTTCATCCCGCACAATGCGGCCATAGCCTTGAGGGTTTTCAATAATGGCAGAAAGCACGGAAACCGTGGCTTGACTGCTTTGATGTTGTTTAATGAGAGAAGCCAAAGTTTCGCTAGTGAGCAGTGGGGTATCACCGCAAACCACCAGCACCAAATCAGCAATGGATGGCAGGCTTTCCGCCTGAAGTACAGCATGACCCGTACCGAGTTGCTCCTGTTGTTCCACCCAATACAGGTTTTCAGGCTCACCAATATGCGCCTTGACTTCATGGATGCCATGTCCAGCGACAAGGCAAACTGATTCAGGCCGCAAGTCTTCAACCGTATGCAATACATGCTCCAACATCGATTTACCCAAGACCTTGTGCAGCACTTTAGGCGTGTTTGAAATCATGCGAGTGCCTTTGCCTGCTGCTAAAATAATAACCTGCAATGTTGAAAAATGATGTAGCATGTATTTAAAATCCTATGTTAAATCGTGAGTTGTACCATTGAAACCTTAGCCTATAAATGTGCTAAGTCCAGCCTAACAGCGCAACTTTATTGATGGTTTTTTACGGTGGGTGGAATGCTATGCCCTGATGCCTGCATGGTAATGGCTTCAGGGTGTTGCTGATAATGGGTGCGCACAACCTCGGCCAACTTTTGTTTGACCGCTTCATCCACCAAAGCAGGGGAGACATTGGGCAACGCATCAATAAGCCCCTGCAATAGCTTTTCTTGCGGTGCTGGCATTTTATCTACCCATGACTGCAGCAAGTCTCGGTCAACATAAGCAGGCAACGAACCCATGATGCCCACATCATTTTGGTTGTGCACCAATAGCCCTGTGGTGGTGCCACGGTCTAGGGTGAGTACTTGGAAGAAATACAGCGTGTGATAAGCCAATTGTTTTGCTTTTTCTTCTTCACTGGGTGGGTTTGCCACTTCCAGACTGTGTTTGAGTATGTCCATGTATGTATCTATAGCGGCTTGCCCAACCCTTTCTGCTAACGCATAATCTTTTTGAGCGTTGCCTGAGTTGTATTCCTCTAAATAAAAGTGGGCAATGCCTCGGTGACGCTCTAAAACAGGGATATAAAAGTAGGTGTCACCTTGTTGTGTTGCGGTTTCAAATTGCTGTGGTGCAGCAAGCTGCAAAGCATCTAAGAACTGTTGTTTGTCTTCCATATTGTCATTGGAAGGGTTTAAATCTGCCATCATACGCCAATAGCCTTGCCCTGACTTCATTTCTGTCCAACTGATATGGATATGCACGGATGGCGAGGTGGGGTTATTGGGATGAATAATGGTGGAAATGGCAGTGGCAGAGCCAAGCTTCTTGTTTGGGTTATCATCGTAATGCACTTGGGAGACATTGACTGAACCACACCCAATCATCGCGCCATCAGCAGTTTCATAGCGAATGCCGCCACCATGCAAACCTTCATCTCTTAGCCATTCCACAGCTTGAAATGTTTGCGCCATATCAAGTGATTCAGAGATGGACTCTAAGCCATCGACAAAGTGTTTCTGCAGCGAAGATACAAGCTTTAAAGCCTCTTTTGCTTGAGCGGATGTTGCCAGTGTACGATTCATAATAAGCCTTTTGATTGAGGATTTGGTGATTGATAAATAAATTTCCCGCATTATGGTTTGCTAAGCTCAATGGTTCAATCATGCATTTATCAGCATGTATGTGAGTTTATAGTTTTAACAGTTTCTTGGGAGGGAAATATGAAGCGATTATTGTTGCTGGTTCTTGGCGGTAGTCTTTTATTATTATCTGCATGTGGCAAAGAAGATGGTGGCCCTGGCACGATTAGTACCACAGCCCCTGCATTGCCGGGTGTTAATGCTGTTGAAGCATTGTACGCGCCTTCCAGTGACCCTGCTGTGCCAAGTATTTTACCTGTTCCGAACAATGCGGCTTTTGGTGCTGATGGCACATTGAATCTGAAAGATGAATATGGCAATCCAATCACGGATATTGGCCTGCCTCAAGGCGCCATGAACACTTTGGATGGATTTTCTACGGTTGGCCCTATGACGACCAGTTTTGGAGAGGCAATAGATGCTACGACCGTTGCGCAGGCTGTTACCGTATTTGATACTTACACGGCAACGCCTACCAAATTAACATTTGGTCAAGATTATATCGCTCTGCCAAGCCCTTCAGATGCAAAAGTGTTGGTGATTAAACCCTTGAAGCCTTTGCGCCCTTCAACCAATTATTTGGTGGTGGTCACCAATGCCTTAAAAGGCGCATCAGGTAAACCAACAGCAGCATCTAAGATTTTTACATTGATGAAAAGCCCCGTGTCACTGGTAGATGCTGCTGGTGTGAGCCAAGTACCGGGTGTGCCCGATGCAAATGCAGCAGCTTTAGAAGCATTGCGGCAAACGGTAAAACCAGCACTGGATACAGCGGCGGCATTTGGCATTGCCAAAAAAGATATTGTCGTTGCGTGGTCATTTAAAACGCAGACATTGGGCAAGGTGTTGGCGAAAATCCAGGCAGATAGCGCGACAGATCCCTACGCATCCAATGCTGCTAACTTTCTAACTGCAGCAACAACACCAAGTACGGCTACGGGCGGGCTTGGTACAGTTGATTTTTATACGTTTGCTACACAAGTTACAGTTGCAGCGGGTAAGACCACGCTTAGAGATGCTTATACTGCTACACCTAGCAATTTTGATACGATTGGTAGTGTGGTTATAGGTGCGGTTAAGCTTCCATATTATTTGGATGCGGCCACAACAGCACAAGATACAGCACCGTTAACCACAACTTTTCAAGTGGATAGTTATGGTGCGCCAACAATAAAATCAGTGCAAACTGTTCCATTTTTGATGACCATACCTAAAGGTGCTGCACCAGCAGCTCTCGGTGGCAAATGGC
>CAZLES010000011.1:0-15950 GCA_964558615.1 uncultured Zetaproteobacteria bacterium | reverse complement strand
CCGTTTTTTAGTTCGATATATGCCCCGCCTGGAATCATGGCTGCACTACAGAAATATCGATGTTAGCACCATTAAAGAGCTGGCCAAACGCTGGTATCCAGAGCTTACACCATGGAAAAAGAAAAATGCGCACTTAGCATTGGATGATATTCTGGAATCGATTAATGAGCTCAAATACTATCGTGAGCGTGTGTTTCAGAAACCGTAGCGTTTACTCTGTGTGTGAAACTTGCTTGGCTCGCTCTGCGATAATCACCAACACGCTTTGCACCAAAGCGGCTAAAGGAATTGCGAAAAATACGCCTACAACACCCCAAAAACTGCCAAACACCAATACAGCAACAATAATGGCAATCGGATGCAGGTTGACCACCTCAGAAAACAACCATGGAATCACAATGTTCGCGTCAATCAGTTGGATGACCGCATAGGCCAATACACTATACATCGCCATATCCGACCAGCCCCATTGAAAATAAGATAACAGCAGCACTGGAATGGTCACCACCGCGGCACCCACAAAGGGAACCCAAACCGAGACACCCGTCAGTACCGCAAGCAAAAGCGCGTATTCATGCCCCATCATCATATACACCACCCACATCGCAAAACCAACCATGAATGATTCCCAAAACCGGCCACGGATATAATTGCCCATTTGTATATCAAGCTCACCCCAAACACGATTGAGAAGCGTGCGTTTTTCGGGTAAAAATTGTTGCGCCCAATCAATGATGCGCTGCTTGTCTTTGAGCAAGAAAAACACCAGTACAGGCACAAGCACCACATACACACCAAGCGCAATCACATTGGGAATAGAAGCCAATGATTTAGAAAGCAATAAGCCACTCCACTCTTGGATTTTTTTTGCGCCTGTGGCAATGGCTTGCTGTAAATACTCTGCGTTTAATCCTGTTGGGTAGCGCGCCTGCAAATCATGGATATTATCCTTCAATGAATGCACATATTCAGGGATTTTTGCCGCCAACAGCCCTACCTGATCCGTCAACACAGGCAATATCGCCAGCAGCGTAAACAATACGGCAAGCAAAGCGCCAATGCCAACAAGCACCACAGCCAGCAACCTTGGCATTTTACATGATACCAAAAAGGATACGATACCATCCAACACATATGCCAATGCAACCGCAACCAATACAGGCGCAAGTGTTGCGCCAAACAACACCAACAAAGTAAAAACAACAGCTAAAAAGGCCAAAAGCATCATTAGCTCCGTGTCTTCCAAGCGCGTATTAATCCAATCCAAAATAGATCGCATCACTCGGCCAACTCCTGATGCAACACTTGACTCATTGCTGCTTTGGGGCGCTGTGACTTCATCACCAAAACAACTAAAAATAAACTGCTCATAAGCTGCATCACACTGCTTATTCCATGCCAAAATGCAAAGGCCAAATGCATAGGATCATCTTTGGGCAAAGCAGATATATCGCCAGCTTCAGCCTTAATTGCTTCCATCATCGCAGACACAACAAAAGCATTGGTTGCCACCATTAGCACTACAAAACCAAGCAAATACCATGTCATTTTTTGTGCGCGAATACGATATGCAAACACAGCAGCAGCTACAGCTAAAAGCAATACTGCGACATAAGATAGATGGAATATTTTGCCCGCAATCGCCCCTGCTTGCATGGGTTCAAGCTCGGCAAACAAGATAGGCGCAACCAAGTAAGCAGGCACAAGCAAAAGCCCTAACATCAAAGCTAGGCTCAACCTAAGCCCTGCATAGTGCATGGGGGTTCTACTCAACTACTTGTAAGAAATGGTGACAATTTCAAGCTCTCTATCACCACCAGGCGTGCGTACTGTAACCAAATCGCCCTCCTCTTTGCCAATCAATGCTCTGGCAATCGGCGATGTAATTGAAATGGTTCCATGTTCAATTTTAGCTTCATCTTCACCTACAATTTGGTAAGTAATTGCTTTATCTGTGTCCAAATCAACCAGCTCAACTGTTGCACCAAACACAACTTTATCCGATTCAATGCTTGCAGGATCAATGATTTGAGCCCGCGCAAGCTTGTCCTCCAGCATTTTGATGCGAGCCTCATTCATACCTTGCTCTTCTTTAGCTGCATGGTATTCCGCATTTTCAGACAAATCACCATGAGCTAAAGCTTCTTCAATAGCTGCAATAATCTTATGCCGCTTTTCACCTTTCAAAAAGGCTAGCTCCTCGCGTATGGCATCAGCACCTTGTTGGGTCATAGGAATCCTATCCATTATGTCACCTCGTCCTTATGGTAATCCTGAATGCTTTTTACCACCGTTACATCACTACCATCAACCATAGACTCAACCGCAGCTAAGCCACCTGCCATGGTTGTAAAATAAACAATACCTTTATCCAATGCTGCTTGGCGAATGGATTTTGAGTCTGCAATCGAACGCTCACCTTCTGTGGTATTGACAATAAAGTCAATATCATCGGACAACAATTTATCCACAATATGCGGCCGCACACCATCGGTAACCTTGGCAATCTTGGTATTGGCTATACCTGCTTCATCCAAAACCCACCCAGTTCCTTCCGTGGCCATCACTTCAAAACCAGCCTGAACCAGATTTTGCGCTAGCTCAACCACTCTGTCCTTATCCGCTTCACGCAAGGATACCAGGGCCACACCCTTATCAGGAAGCCTTGAGCCGCCACCTAATTGCGCTTTAGCAAAAGCTGCAGGGAATGTGGGCGCTATACCCATCACTTCGCCAGTGGATTTCATCTCTGGTGATAATAATGGGTCAACCCCTCGAAACTTCACAAATGGAAACACGGCTTCCTTCACGGCACGAAATGAACCAGGCTGCCTGATTTCATCAATGCCCAGGTCATCCAGGGTTTGGCCGGCCATGATGCGTGCGGCCACTTTTGCCAATGGCACACCTGTTGCCTTGGATACAAATGGAACCGTACGCGAAGCCCTAGGATTAACTTCAAGCACATATAAAGTTTCACCTTGCAATGCAAACTGAATATTCATCAACCCACGCACATTCAAAGCCTTGCCCAAAGCTTTGGTTTGGCGAATCACTTCATCAATAATGTCTTGTGAAATCGAATGCGGCGGCAAACAGCAGGAAGAGTCACCCGAATGCACACCTGCTTCTTCAATATGCTCCATAATACCACCAATCACTACCCTGTGCCCATCGCAAAGCGCATCCACATCCAATTCAATGGCTTGATTCAAAAATCTATCCAACAACACAGGATGATCGGGTGAAGCCTGCACAGCTTCAGTCATATAGCGAAGCAAGCCTTTTTCATCTTGTACAATTTGCATGGCTCGGCCACCCAACACATAAGAAGGGCGTACCACCACAGGATAGCCTACTTCTTTGGCAACCTGCACCGCTTCTTCTGTGGAGCGGGCAATGCCATTTTCTGGTTGCAACAAATTCAAATCATGCAGCAATTGTTGAAAGCGCTCTCTATCTTCTGCCAAATCAATCATATCAGGGCTTGTTCCAATGATGGGAACACCAGCATCCTGCAACGGCTTGGCAAGTTTAAGTGGCGTTTGCCCACCAAACTGCACAATCACGCCTGTTGGCTTTTCAACTTCAACAATGGCCATCACATCTTCAAAGGTTAGCGGCTCGAAATACAATCTATCCGATGTATCATAATCGGTGGAAACCGTTTCAGGATTACAGTTCACCATAATGGTTTCATAACCATCTTCAGATAATGCAAAAGCCGCATGCACGCAGCAATAGTCGAACTCAATACCTTGCCCAATACGGTTCGGGCCACCACCTAACACCATGATTTTCTTCTTGCTTGTTGGCGCGGCTTCGCATTCTTCTTCATAAGTGGAATATAAATAAGGCGTTCTGGCTTCAAACTCAGCAGCGCATGTGTCCACACGTTTGAATACAGGCTTTACCCCTGCCAAGGCACGTGTTTGGCGTACAGTATGTTCATCACAATCCAATAACATTGCCAAACGTTGGTCAGATAAGCCCTCACGCTTGGCTTTTTGCCACTCTGCTTGGCTTAAACTTGCTACATCACGCCCTTTCAGCGTTTCTTCTAAGTCAATCACCACTGCCAGTTCACGAATAAACCAAGGGTCCATATTGGTTACATCACATACTTTTTCTTCGCTCCAGCCTGCGCGCAATGCTTCACCAATCCACCACAACCTGTCCGCACCCGGCACAGCAAGCTTTTCCTGCAAAAACACCTTGGCATCCACATCATCAGGTATGGTTTTGTCAAAGCCACAGGAACCAACTTCCAAACCACGCATGGCTTTACCCAAACTTTCTGTGAATGTACGGCCAATTGCCATGACTTCACCCACAGATTTCATTTGTGTGGTTAAACGGCTGTCCGCACCTTCAAACTTTTCAAAGGCAAAGCGAGGCAATTTCGTGACCACATAATCAATCGTAGGCTCAAATGCTGCAAATGTTTCACCTGTAATATCATTGCGGATCTCATCCAAAGTATAACCCACAGCTAGCTTTGCGGCGATTTTTGCAATGGGAAATCCAGTTGCTTTGGATGCCAAGGCTGATGAGCGCGATACACGCGGGTTCATTTCAATCACAATCAAACGCCCATCTTTAGGGTTAACCGCAAACTGAACATTAGAACCACCCGTTTCCACACCAATTTCACGCAGAATGGCAATGGAGGCATCACGCATTTTTTGGTATTCTTTATCGGTTAAAGTTTGCGCTGGCGCAACAGTAATCGAATCACCTGTATGCACACCCATAGGATCAACATTTTCAATGGAACAAATAATCACGCAGTTGTCAGCATGATCGCGCATCACTTCCATTTCATACTCTTTCCAACCAATGATAGATTCTTCCACTAAAATCTCATCCGTTGGCGAAGCATCCAAGCCTGATGCCGCAATCTGCTCAAATTCTTCAGGGTTGTAAGCAATGCCACCACCAGAACCACCTAAGGTGAATGATGGGCGAATAATGATGGGATAACCAATCTCAGCCGCCAAATCTCGTGCTTCCTGCATGGAGTGAGCAAAACCACCTCGCGCCATTTCCAGGCCGATGGCATCCATGGCTTTCTTGAATGATTCTCTATCTTCCGCTTTATCAATGGCATCAGGCTGCGCGCCAATCAGTTGCACATTGTATTTATCGAGCACACCATGTTTATTGAGTGACAAAGCGCAGTTGAGTGCTGTTTGCCCTCCCATGGTTGGCAAAATCGCATCAGGGCGCTCTTTTTCAATGATTTTTTCTACCACATCCCAGGTTACAGGCTCGATATAGGTTGCATCGGCAAACTCAGGGTCTGTCATGATGGTCGCGGGATTGGAGTTGACCAACACAACCCTGAAACCTTCTTCCTTAAGCGCTTTGCAAGCCTGAACCCCCGAATAATCAAACTCACAAGCCTGACCAATCACAATCGGCCCTGCTCCTAAAATCATAATCGTTTGAATATCATCACGACGTGGCATATGGATGTAACCTCGGGGCTTTAATCTCTTTCAATGTTCAAGAACATATTGACACAAAAAATTAGGCAGAAGCCATGCCTGCCTAACCGTTCTTTCTCTTAATGATTGCGCACTCTAACAAATTTCACACAGGTTTGAAGCTTCTTTAGCGGCAAAAAAACAGGGTGCTTGTTTAGCACCCTGCCCGCTTTATCAGCTATCTTGTTAAAAAAGTTAAAGCACGCGAATCAAATCAACTGCTTCAGAGGTCATTTGTTTGATTTTTGCTTTCATTGCCTTGCGAAGCCGGTCCACATCCGCTTTATCCATACCCGCTTTCTCAAGCTCATCAAAATCTTTCATGTTCGCCATGGAACTGCGAAGCTTCTTCAAAATCAACTGTACTTGAGCCATATTACTATCTGCTGCGGTAGCACGAGCAACGACTGCATCACTTTGGTATGCGCTCCACAAACCAGCCATTAAAAAACAAAGCGTAAACATCAATCCTTTTTTCATTTCTAACAAACCTTCTTTATCAATCATACCTATAGCACAAAGAGCTAATCAACATACAGGCATATCTTTATTTTGTCAAGCATAAACCATAAAAGACCAAGCGAACAATATGTGATTAGAGTCACAAATCAACCTCTTTTTCAAACTTGTGAATAAGCATTGAATCTGTCACGTTTCGCTTTTTATTTGTCTTTCTGGAGTATTTATGAGCCCAAAAACTTTATTAAAAGCAGGTATTCAGAGCCTTGAGCTTTTGCATAGTGGCAAAGTGCGGGATATGTATGCCGTTGATGACAAACATTTACTGATTGTCACTACAGACAGACTATCCGCCTTTGATGTGGTTTTACCAACACCTGTACCTGGCAAAGGTGAAATCCTGAATCAAATTTCTGATTTTTGGTTCAAGAAAATGGCTCATTTGATTCCCAATCAAACGGCGGACATGAGCCTGGAACAAGCTATTCCTGATGCTGAAGAACGTGAGCGCGTGCGTAGCCGTGCCCTGGTGGTCAAACGCCTTAAACCCTTGCCCATTGAAGCTATTGTTCGTGGCTACTTGATTGGCTCTGGCTGGAAAGAATATCAAAAGCAAGGCGCTGTATGCGGTATTGATTTGCCGCAAGGCTTACGCCTGGCGGACAAGCTGCCCGAACCCATCTTTACACCATCGACCAAAGCGGATGTAGGCGCGCACGATGAAAATATCAACTTTGAAAGCATGTGCGCCATCATTGGTGAAGATTTGGCTGCCCAGGTGCGTGATATAAGTTTAACCATGTATCAGGAAGCCGCGACCTATGCGTTGGAACGTGGCATCATCATTGCGGATACCAAATTTGAATTTGGCCTGGATGAGCATGGTACACTCACCCTGATTGATGAAGTGCTTACCCCTGATTCATCACGATTCTGGGATGTGAATACCTATCAGCCAGGTATAAGCCCGCCAAGCTTTGATAAACAAATTATTCGCGACTGGCTGGAAACACTGGACTGGGACAAAACCGAACCCGGGCCTGAAGTCGATACTGCCATCATGCAAAAAACAGCGGACAAATACCGCGAAGCCCTAGAACGCCTGACGCGATAAGCGAGTATATTATTCAAACCCACCACCCTTACTCGCATGCGCAGGCATCTTTTGTGGAACAGGTCAAGGCAGACTTTGACCCCGCATCCTCCCTGGCACAAAAGCTCGAAGGCTATAGCTATAGAGAGGAGCAGATCGCTCTGGCCAAGCGCATTGCGAAGACTTTGGAGCAACAAGGCATACTGATAGCCGAAGCAGAAACAGGTACAGGAAAAACACTGGCTTATCTTGTCCCTGCCTTGCGCTCATCGGACAAGGTTTTGATTTCCACGCACACCAGGGCCTTGCAAGACCAGTTGATGTTTCGTGACTTGCCCACCGTGCAACAGGCTTTGGGCGCGCGAAGAAAGGTAGCCTTGCTCAAAGGCAGGAGCAATTATTACTGCCCCCAGCGATTGAATATGTATCTCGCCAGCAACCAGCAGGAAATCTGGCAACGCAAAACCATGCTCAAAGTTGTGAAGTGGGCAGAAAACACCAATGATGGTGACTTATCATCCCTTGATTTTGACGTGTTTGAAAAAGGTATCGGGCAACTGGTAACCGCAACAACAGACCAGTGTACAGGCAGCAAGTGTGAACATTACAAACAATGTCCACTGATGAAAGCCAGGCAAAAGGCGCAACAGGCCGATATTGTAATTGCCAACCATAGTTTATTATTGGCTGACGCTTCATTGAAATCAGGTGATTTTGGTGAAGTTTTGCCCATGTTTGACACCTATATTCTGGATGAGGCACATAGCTTGCCTGACCTTGCCAGCCGCCAGTTTGGTATCCAGTTGTCACGCAACAAGCTCATCTATTGGGTCAATGACATGCAGGCCCTGCTCGACACCCTAGGCGATGAAGCAGACTTGAAAGAGCAAGTACGCAAACTGGGCGCGGAAGTCATCAGCAAGTGGGCGGATAAAGACCTCAAAACCATTAAAGATAACTGGCAGGACTTGCTGGATATCGCCATATCACGTGAAGAACGGCATGACGACATGCAAAAAATGGTGGAACGTGCCTTGCTAATCCAGGAAGAAATGCAGCAAATCCTTACCCCTCAGGAAGGTTTTGTGGTATGGGAAGAAGGTAAAGGCGACAGAAAACAGTATATCTCGGCACCTGTAGAAACCGGCCCTGTATTGAACCATCATCTTTGGACGCGTGAAGCATCTTTCGTGTTGTTATCCGCAACACTCAGGGTATCCAATACCTTTGACTTTGCCCGTACTCGTCTGGGATTAAGCAAGGATATGGCGCGGGAAAGCTTTCACCCCTCACCTTTTGATTATCAACAACAAGCCATGCTTTATTTGCCCAAACATATCCCGAATCCAGGAGCGCATGATTACCCACACGTTTTGCAAAATGAGATTGAAGCATTGTTGCGCGCTTCCCATGGTAGGGCCTTTGTCCTGTTTACCTCACATGCGGCCTTAAAGGCTTATGCCCCACGTTTGCAGCAAGCTTTGCCCTGGCAGGTTCTGATTCAGGGGGAAAGTGGCAGCCGTGATGCAATTCTGGAAGCCTTTCGTAAAGACAAGCATTCCATCCTTTGTGGTACTCGTAGCTTTTGGGAGGGTGTGGATGTCCCCGGTGAAACATTATCTTTGGTGATTATTGATAAAATCCCTTTTACACCTCCCACAGATGTGTTGCTTCAGGCGCGCACCAAATATTGTGAGGCCAATGGTGGCAATGGTTTTATGGATATTCAGCTGCCCGAGGCAGTTGCGGTTTTACGTCAAGGCGCAGGCCGCCTGATTCGCAGCACATCCGACCGAGGCGGTATTGCGATTCTGGATTCCCGCATCCATACCAAACGCTATGGCCAGGCCATTATCGATAACTTGCCGCAAGCCCCTATTGCCCATGATATGGGTGATATGCGCTGGTTTTTTGAGGATATGGGGTAAAACGGATGCTCCTTGATTTACAATCCAGAAAAATAGTTGCCGCTCTTTTTATCGCCCTGCTTGTTTTTAGCTTGTCGTTGCTGGCTTTTAATATACAGCAATCAATATTACTTGGTCTGATTGCGTTGTTGGTTGCTCTCTGGACCAATGAAGGACTTCCTCTTGCTGTAGTTTCTTTATTGCCCATCGTCTTCTTTCCAGCAATGGGTTTATTGGATACCAAAACTGCAACTATCAACTATGCCCACCCTATTATTTTCTTGTTCTTAGGCGGATTCCTTATTGCTATTGCTGTTGAAAAAAGCGGTTTACATACATGGATTGCCCATAAAATGCTTGCTATCTTTCCCAATACAGGACGTGGCATTATTTTCTCCCTGGTTTTCACATCTGGTTTATTGAGTGCTGTATTATCTAATACAACCACCACCCTGCTTTTAATCTCTATCGCATTGTATTTATCCAATGACCCCAAGCTAAAAATGCGCTTTGCGCTTGCTATTGCCTATGGTGCAAGTGTTGGTGGCATCATGACACCGATCGGTACACCACCGAACTTGATTCTCATGGGCATTATGGATGATGAAGGTTTACCGCATATCCCCTTCTTCCAGTGGATGTGGATGATAGCCCCGCTTTCTTTGCTGATGTTTGGAGTTGTGGGTTATGTTTTAAGCATGGGTTTAAAAGATGTGTACATTCAACTAGAACAAAGTGTCCCCAACCTAAACAGCCAACAACAAAAGATGCTTTGGTTGCTGGCAGGGCTTATCCTTTTACTCTTGATCAATGCCCCCATTCACCCTTACTGGCAAGGTTTAGGCTTAAGTGAACCAGGGATTTTACTTGCTACAGGCTTGCTCTTGTTTATGCCACCATTCAAACAATTGGACTGGATGCAGGATAAAGGAAAAATACCCTTTCGCATTATGTTTCTCTTTGGTGCAGGCTTTTCCATTGCTAAAGCATTCACAAGTACAGGGCTAGCTACGGAAATGGCAACCTATTTAACCCAACTGGGTACACTGCCTATCATTTTACTACTCTTGGCCATTGCCAGCATCGTCACATTCACCACCGAAATCACGTCCAACACAGCACTGATTTCCATCATGCTTCCCATTATTTACGCCATGAGCCAGCAACTACAAATTGAGCCCACATTGGTGATGATGGTTGCCACCATTTGTGCCAGTTATGCCTTTATGTTGCCCATTGCCACACCGCCCAATGCCATTGCCATGGCAAGTGGTGTTGTAGATATTAAAACCATGGCAAGTTATGGCTTCTTGTTTAATATGGCAGGAATCATTTTTGTTGTATTGTTTGCCGTATTCTTCTGGCAACCTGTATTACAAAATATCTAACCCACAAGCTCCAATAATTGCACTTCTAATTTCCTTACACTTGCCCTGCCTTCAGCAATAGCATCATGCGACTTATCATATTCCATCAATCCAATGTGCGACAAACGTGGCTCTAAAATGACATCCGCAGGATCACCAGCCAAACGGCTTCGCGTAATTCTGTCCTGCATGATATTCAATGAACCATACATCACTTCAAACATGCTTGGCGCTTCAGCCTGCTCGCCAAACAACTGCTGTATCAATGCGTGCCTGCGTTGACTTAACTCATTCTTCCATTGCTTGGGAACTCTATCCCACAACGTGTTTTTACCATGATTATCAGCAGGTTTTTTCTTGTCGCGTTTACCAACAAGCTCACTGTTGAGGTTGACCGCAATCACCATATCAGCTCCCATCGCCCGGCATAAAGACACGGGTACAGGGTCAACCAGACCACCATCAACCAGCCATCTGTTCCCTCGTTTTACAGGAGTAAACAAGCCCGGCAAACTGATTGACGCGCGAATCGCTTCCAGAAGCGAGCCTTCCTTAAGCCATACTTCCCGCCCGTATTCCAAATCTGTAGCAACTGCGGCAAACGGTATGTCCAAGTCCTGTATATGCTTTTCCCGTATATGCTGACGCGCGAAATCAAGCAACTTTTCACCACGAATCACACCACCACGCATCACCGACATATCCAGAAAACTGACAATATCCTTCCATGTCAACTCCTCTACCCATGCCTGCAGCGTATCAAAATAACCGCTGGCATACGCGCCTCCCACCAACGCGCCAATGGAGCAGCCAGAAATCACATCAGGCCTGATGCCCATGGCTTCCAGCTCACGAATAATACCGATATGTGCCCAGCCACGCGCTGAACCACTACCCAGCGCCAAACCAATACGAGGTTGATGTACTACATCATGTTCAGCATCCATATTTACTCCAGTTCACATCACTCGCCCGAATGACGAAGGTGGGATATAGGTTTTATCCATAAAAAGTATGCGCCCTGGCTTGATATGTATTGTGCCTAAATCTATCTCTGTCAAAGCCTGCCCTTGCGTCCCCACCAGTGTCAGCAATGCTGGATACTCACCTTCTGGCAAAGCCATGCGAAACAAATAGATATGTTTGGGCAATGTTAGCCAACTTCGGGTATCCGCGGTTTCTGTAGCCATGGCTGCCACATCCACCAAAAAGCCCGCGAGATCTCCACCCTGTTGCTCTGCCTTGTTCGACAACGCGGCCTTGGCAACTGCCCTGGCCACAAGCCTTGCCACCATGGCAGGCCTACGTTTTTCCAGGGAAACCTTGGCCATGGCATCCACATTGTCCACCAACACTGCATCCCGCGAGATATTTCCCACCTGAAGTGTTGCTCCTTTTACAACCGTTGGGCGCGATTGATACACTGGCAATGAAATCCGCACAGGTACACCATCATCAGTATTGATGAATACATCACGCGCGCGCTTGATGGGAGCAAGCCCCGCGTGCAAGAGCAAAACCACCTCACCCATATCCGCTTCTTGGCCATTTTGTTGGTCTGCCACATCCTTGAACTGTTTTTTGTAGGCTTCAAACTCATCCATCAATCCAAGCTGTTTGCTCAATCGCAGCAGATCTTGCTGAAGAAAACGTGGCACAGCAGCCACACCCAGTGTCTTGCCTTGTTTACGGTACATCTCATAAGCCTTGCGATACGAAACCATCGCTTGATCAACTTCACCTTCCGCTTCGTAAATCATCCCTGCAAGGTAACGCGCAAAAGCGCCTGCTATCAGCGATTCTCCGTTGTCTTCAGCCAAAGCCTTGAAGCGTTCATCCACTTGCAAGGCTTCCACCCTGGCTTCATCCAGCTGACCCAGAGCAAGGTAGTTTAATGCTTCATACAAATGAATATAGACCTGCTCAAAACTTTCCCCCTCATAACTCATGATACTGTCATTGAGGGTGAGTGCACCAGCCTGCTCAACAAGACTTGTGCCTTGAAGGGATTCGATGACCTTCTTGGCCGCTTCAAAAGATGTGTTGCTCTCGGCATACAAGCCACTCATGCGTTGCAACATCGCCTTGTCCAGTAGATACAGCAGTTTATCCGCACCACTTACGGGGTGCTTGTCCAGCTCCAATAGCGCTTCTCGCGGCTTTTGCTGGGCAAGCAGCGACTCAATACGTTGAAAGCTTGAGCTGTAACTTGCGCACCCAGACAGCAAAAGCAAAAGAAGCCCTACAATACAAGGCTTTTTCATGATGGGTTGGATAGAAATAAAAACTTAACGAAAACGGCTTGTTTCAATGATTTTCTTGATCTTTTTCTGCCCAATCCAAACTTTACGATTGTCTTTCAGGCTAATCAGGGTTAAGTCCACTTGATAATATTTGACTTGCTTGTCTTTGGCCGCGTCAAAAATCGTATTGATTTGCCCCTGAAGCATAAAATCAGCACCAGTTTCTTCGCCAGCGATATTGCGTGTATCCATGCTCGCGTTTTCAGCCTGGTCCGAGCGCTCCGCGCGAATTTCCCCACGCTCCGCGCTTGAAGCCACAAACTCCACTTCACCCGAATTAATCAGTTCACGCTCAAGGTCGGCAATAAAAGTACGGGTATTGATATGTTCATGACTAAGATTACGAATCCTGCCCACAATCACCACAGGGTTCTTACCATGCGCCACTTGATATTTTGTCAACCATTGATGCCCCAACATATCAGCCACCATGCGTGATGATACCAGCCTTGAGTCAGTATCATTCCAGTTGCCACTTAAATCCTGCACAGAATCCGTATCCACACGCTCTACCGTTGTTGTTTTGCAAGCTGATAAACCCAGCACCATCAAACCTACCAATAATAAATGTATCCACTTTTGTTTCATATCCAACTCCTTTTGCTTGCTTTCTAATAAAAAGGCTAATTTACACCACAGCCTGAATGGCAGCAAGTAATGCTGGCGCTGCTGTTTCGGTACGCATGATACGCTGGCCAAATGTCAGTGTCTGAAAGCCTTGCTTTTGCAACTGCTGAAGCTCTTGATGTGTCCAGCCTCCTTCAGGTCCTGTTGCCAGTGTTATATCCTGAACATCTGGTATATTGCCGCGAACATCCTGCCAAAGTGTTGCGTCTCGCGGATGCAAGACAAAACACCTGCCTATACCCTTGAGTTGTTCCAGCTTATCTACCCAGGTCACACTCGGTATCACCGTACGCTCTGACTGCTCGGCAGCCTCCACCACAATCTTCTGCCAGCGCCTAAGGCGTTTTTCCTGTTTATGCGCTGGCACATGCAGTGTTGCCCGCTCACTACCAACGATTTGAAAGCTTGCCGCGCCCAGCTCGGTTGCTTTTTGCAACACCGTTTCAATTTTTTCACTGCGATTGGCAGCCTGAATAATATGCACCCGGCACGGCAGTTCACGATTAACATGTATATGTTCGCCCAAAACACATTGCCCGCCATCCTTGGCCAAATAAGTAAGCTCTGCGAGATACTCACCACCCTCACCATTGAATACCATAATCTTGTCCAAAGCCCGCAAGCGCATGACTTGCCTCAAATATCGCGCCTGTTCTGCCCCGATATTCACCGTCTCTCGAGGCGCTAGTGCCATATCAAGATAAATCCTTGGGCAACTCATACACGCAGCCTTATCCCCATACACTGCTTACGCATGCGCCTCATCCAAAAACATTTGCAATACAATCTTTCCTGTTTGATGCCCTGCTTCTATGGTATCATGCGCAAGTTTTGCGTCTGCTAAAGGCAGGGTTTTATCCACATAGACAAACAGTTTCTTCTCGTTAAAAAATTGGGCGCACTGCTCCAAAATGGCTGCATGATGTTCTCCCAAATCATGAGATGATTGCAGCATGGGTGTCAACATCAGAGCCTGACTCAAACGTACATTTTTCACGCGCAATGTTTTCCAGTCCAGGTCTTGTGGAAACTGCAACAAGGATACCAAATCAGCATACAACCCCATGGCAGGCACAAGCTGCTTGAGCGCTCCTCCGCCTACCGTATCCAAAGCAACATCCACACCCTTCCCATCTGTCCACTCCAGCAATGATTGCGCCACATCTTCCTTGGTGTATTGAATCACCTTGTCCACACCCAATTCCTGAACAAAGACTGCTTTCTCATCTGTACTCACCGTAGTCGCCACCTCCGCGCCTGCAAGTTTGGCCAACTGAATGGCGACATGGCCAACACCACCCGCGCCCGCGTGAATGAATACCTTCTGCCCTGACTGGATTCTCGCTCTGTCAAACAAGGCCTCCCAGGCTGTAATCAATACAAGCGGTGCCGCGGCCGCGGCATCAAAATCCAGAGATGCTGGCTTCTGGGCTACAAACGCGGCCTTGACCACCGTGTATTCCGCATAATTGCCTACCGAATCGCCTGATTCAGTGCGCTGCCCCAGGCCACCATAACAATAATAAACGGCATCACCTACCTGAAGGTGCCTCACATTTTGGCCAACTTTCTCAATATACCCCGCACCATCACAACCTAAAATAGCAGGGTAGGCATGATCGAAATACATACCATTGCTGCGCAACTTGGTATCCACAGGGTTTACCCCTGCCGCCATCACCTTAACCAAAACCTCATCCGCCGCGCAATCCTGTGGCGTATCCACAGTTTGGTATTCCAATACTGAACTATCCCCACTTTTTTCTATCACGATTGCATGCATGATTCCCCACCTTGGTAACGCTATTTATACCACGTATCGTAATCGCTACACCGGCACACGCAATACCTGTTATGGCATGAAGTTTGACGCAACTTGAATTCTTACTACACTTAAAGCCGTATTCGCCTGAACGGGAACTTGAATATCAACTGGAGAGCCTCATGAAATCACTCATTACCTTGACGCTGGGACTAACATTATTTTCTGTATCTACCATACAACCTGCTTGCGCTGATGATATTGATGGTATTGTCGAGACGACCACCATTACCCGCATCCTTGGCAAGGTTAAGGTATTCCGCAAAAACCGGTTTGAGCGTGCTTATCTTGGCATGAAGCTCAAAAAGGGTGATGAAGTACGCACAGGCCGCAGAGGACGTGTATATATTGATTTCCCGGATAACAGTCGCGTCAAGCTGGGTAACCGCTCACGCTTTCTTATTCGTGACTGGAATACAGGCGCGGACGGTATTTTTACCTCCGCGTTACGCATCTTCCAGGGTGCGTTTCGTTATACTGCGGGTGTATTAAGCACAGGTTTGACTGCGCGCAGAACATCGCTGACCACGCGAACTGCGGTACTGGGCGTGCGTGGCACTGATTTCTGGGGTCGTGTAAACAAAGACAATACCTTTTTCTTGCTGCTTGAAGGCGAGGTTTCTGTAGCACCACGCTTTGGTGAAGAAATCATTTACAATGAAGCAGGCAAAGCCATTAATATTGACAAAACGACTATCTCCGAACCTGAAACCTTCAGCAACGCGCGCATACTGCCGCTGGCTGCTGAAACAGAAATTGAGGAGCTATAATAAAAAACCAGGCTCTAGGGCCTGTTAACACTAATGATGATGTTGCCGCTGCTGCACTAAATGAGGCCAATCAAGGCGCGAGGCGTGAAGTTTGGTGGTCCCAAATGAGTGCC
>CAZLES010000010.1:0-16351 GCA_964558615.1 uncultured Zetaproteobacteria bacterium | reverse complement strand
TGCGTGCGGGTAAAATTGCGCGTGGCGGCTTGCGCTATTCAGACAGACCCACGGACTTCAGAACAGAAGTGTTGGAGCTGATGGCAACGCAAGTGGTGAAAAATGGGCAGATTGTACCCACAGGTGCTAAAGGCGGGTTTGTGGTGCGTGATGGTAAGGGCGCTGATTTCGTTCTGGCGCAATATCATCAGTTTATTCGTGCCTTGTTATCCATTACGGACAACCGCATCGGGGGTAAACTTGTACCGCCACGAGGCATACGCATTGATGAGCAGGACAGGAGTGACGCGTATTTGGTGGTAGCCGCCGATAAAGGTACAGCTCGATATTCCGATGATGCCAATGAAGAGGCCTTGCGCGCGAATTTTTGGCTGGGTGATGCCTTTGCCAGTGGTGGAAGTTATGGCTACGACCACAAGGCATTTGGTATCACCGCCAAAGGCGCATGGGTATGTGCGGCGCACCATTTTTCAGGGCTTGGTGTTGATTTAAATCGGGATGAAGTCACGGTGGTTGGTATTGGGGATATGAGCGGGGATGTGTTTGGTAATGGTATGCTACTCAATCCAAACCTAAAGCTTGTTGCGGCTTTTAATCATCAGCATATTTTTTTGGATCCTGACCCGGATACCGCAATAGCCTTTGCAGAAAGGAAGCGTTTGTTTGCTACGGTGAAAGGGTGGGGCGATTATGATGAGAAACGGATTAGCCCTGGTGGTGGCGTGTTTGCCCGCGCCGCCAAGAGCATACCACTATCCCGAGCGGTGCGGCAGCGGCTGGATATCAGAGATACCAGTTTGTCGGGCGAAGCTTTGATTCGGGCAATTTTACAAGCACCTGTGGATTTGTTGTATAACGGCGGTATTGGCACATACGTTAAAGCAAGCTTTGAAAGCCATGCCGATGCGCAAGACCCTGCCAATAATACCGTGCGTATTGATGCGGATATGCTGCGCGCCAAAGTGGTGTGTGAGGGTGGCAACCTTGGTTTTACGCAAGCGGCACGATTGCAGTTTGCCAAAGTCGGAGGATTGATAAATACGGATGCCATAGATAATGCTGCGGGTGTAAATATGTCCGACCATGAGGTGAACCTCAAAATCCTGTTGGCGGATATACCCTTGAAACAACGCAATCGTTGGCTGGAAAAGGTGGCCCATGATGTGGCGGCGCAATGTTTGCAAGATAATAAGGAGCAGGCGATTGCCTTGTCGCTGGCGCAGGAAACGGCCAAACACCATTTGCCAAGACTGCAATATTTGCGAGAGAAGCTAATCGCGGATGGCTACTTGAGTGAAACATTTAATGAGCCGCTGCAAACCTTGCGCCCGGCTTTGGCCGTATGGTTGGGGCATGAGAAAAACAGAATACATCAAATATTGGATGAGCAAGGGTTTTACCAGCTTGGCATATTTGGCCAGGTCTTTTTAACCCGATATTTCCCTGGTGTGTTGCGACAAAGGTTTGCGTCACACATGCCAACACATTCACTTGCCGCGGATATCGCGCATACCCGAATCGCAAGCCATCTCATCAACCGTTATGGCTTGACCAGTATTCATTATTTGCAACAGCTCACTTTTGCCTCAGAGGTTAAGATTGTGCAGGTGCTGCTGATTGCGGATGCGCTTTTGGCAACGGGGGATATGTATCAAGCCATGTTCTCCGATGGGGCAGGGCAGGTGGCCGACTGGTATGTCATACAGCAGGATGTGATTAATTTCGCGGAAGGTTTATTGGCCTTGCCTGATGTTATGGCTGTGAATCAGGCATGGTTAAGGCATACGCGAGCGACCTTACAGGCATATGCGGAAAAGCAGGGCAAAGATGTGATAGAGCTTACACCTTTGGTTACCGCCATTGCCTTGTCCGAACAGGTGGACGCATCTTTGGCAGTGTGTCTTGATATGACCGAGCAATGCCTTGCGGTACTACCGTTTGCACCGCTTGAGGCCTCGCTGCGCACGCCACTTTGGGCAAGTGATGAAGCACACGCCTTGCGCAGGGAATGGCTCAACCGATTGTTGTTGATGAAGGTGCAGGCCGCGCGGACGTTGCTGGAGCGTTCGGTCAAGTCAAGGCAGATATTGCTGCAAGACTGGCAAACGCATGTGTTGCAACAAGGCCTGCAAGCACTGCTGCAAAAAGCTGCCCGCTCAGAACAAGAGGACGCACAGCGCATGCACTACCTTTTGGCGCTCACACATTTACAGACCATTGTTGAATGCCAATGCCATCTTGGTCAAGTATGACAGGGGGTTGACGAAAGTGTGCTGATTCATAAAGTGCGGCTCTCGCATTTTTACAAGATGGCGCTTTAGCTCAGCTGGTTAGAGCACCGGAATCATAATCCGGGTGTCCGGGGTTCGAGTCCCTGAAGCGCCACCATATCAAGGTTCAATAAAGAACAAAGAAAGCTGGCAAACCTGGTGTTTGCTGGCTTTTTTGTTGTTCTGATACATCTATGCATGTTCAATAACTACAGAATCTTCTTAGCTATGAAACTCTGTAAATACAGAGATGAATTCATTACATATAAGTCAGCTTTGCTTCGCTTGTTTGGGATGAACAATGTTTGAGGCTGGTTTTCAGGGTGAATATAGCCTAGGTTTGCAGAGTTATCACCATCAGTCATGGAGGGTTGTGTGTCACAAGCAGAGAAAAACCAGATGGACATTATCGCCAGGCTCAAGCAGTCCATGCGCGTTTCCCCCATTCGACCTATATATCAAGACCCTGACAAAAATGAGCTTGTCACGCCCGTGGCACCACGGCAGACCACACCATCCAACGCTAAAGATGACCATGCCATTGAATATCCTTCACGCGCGCTTTATCTGATTCATGCCTGGCGTATGCATGGGCATTTACATGCCGATTTGGACCCTTTGCAATTGCATAAACCCACGCCATCACCCGATACGGAACTGGCCTATTATGGGTTGAGTGAAAAAGACCTGGACAACCTTTTCCCTACTGGTGATCTGGTAGCTCCCGCGCGACTGCCATTGCGTGATATTTTGCAAATTTTGCGACAAACCTACAGCCATCATATTGGCCCCGAGCTGATGCATGTCAGCGATACCCCGCGCAGAAAATGGCTGCAAACGCACCTGGAAAGCACGCGCTCAACGCCACGTTTTGACGCGGAAAAAAAGCGGCGTATTTTTGCAAAAGTTATGCGCGCGGAGCAGTTTGAACGCTTTTTGCATACCCGATATACCGGGCAAAAACGCTTTTCCCTGGAGGGAGGTGAAAGCCTGATTCCCATGCTGGACAGCTTGCTTCAGCGCGCGGCAAGTCATGGCGTGAAAGAAATGATTCTCGGCATGGCGCACAGGGGCAGGTTAAATGTGCTTGCCAACACTCTGGGTAAATCATTAAGCGATATTTTCGCGGAATTTGAAGGGAATCAGTTTTCCGACGCGGAGCAAGGCGCTGGTGATGTAAAATATCATATGGGTTTTTCATCGGATATTAAAACCGATCATGGTAACCTGCACTTGTCTCTGGCTTTTAACCCTTCACACCTGGAAATCATTTCACCCGTGGTATTGGGCAGCGTGCGCGCGCGCCAATGCAGGCGCAAGGATAGCGCGAGGCGTGAAGTGATGGGTGTGTTGATTCATGGTGATGCCGCCTTTGCGGGGCAAGGTATTGTGGCAGAATCCTTAAACCTGGGGGATTTATCGGGTTATCGCACGGGAGGTACCATTCATATCGTGGTCAACAATCAAATTGGGTTCACCACCAACCCCTTTGATGCCCGTTCCACCTTTTATTGCACGGATGTGGCCAAGCTGGTGCAAGCGCCTATTTTGCATGTCAACGGGGATGATCCTGAAGCCTGCTGTATGGTCATGGAGCTTGCCATGGATTACAGGCAGAAATTCCGCAGTGATGTGGTGATTGATTTGGTTTGTTATCGCAGGCGCGGCCATAATGAGGCTGATGCCCCTGAGGTGACACAGCCTAAAATGTATGAACGCATAAGCCAGCATCCAACCACCTTGGACATTTATCGTGAAATGCTGGACAAAACTGGCGTGATGAGCATGGATGAAAGCGAACAAGCAATCAACATGTATCGCGCTTGCCTGGATGATATTCGTCGTGAAAACCTGGGCTCTCCACATACTTCACCCAAGCTGGAAAACAGCCTGCATGGTCGTTGGGAAGGCTTTGTGCGTCAGGGCGCGCGTGAGCCGGATACCAGAGTCAGGCTTGAATCCTTGCCTGAGCTGGCGCGCGCGGCCACCGCCGTGCCTGAAGGCTTTAGGCTGCACCCCAAAGTGAAAAAGATTTATGATAACCGTATCAAAATGATGCAGGGCGACATGCCTATTGATTGGGGTTGCGCTGAAATGATGGCCTATGCCACCTTGGTCGCAGGTGGTGGCTGGGTGCGTCTGGCGGGGCAGGATTCCGGGCGGGGCACATTTTTTCATCGTCATGCCATCGTTTACGACCAAAACACAGGCAAGGGTTACATCCCCATGCGCAAACTGATTCAGGGCACATTATCCCGCTTTTTGGTGGTGGATAGCATGTTGTCTGAAATGGCGGTCATGGCTTATGAATATGGCTATTCTGTGGCCGAGCCAAGGGCGTTGGTGATTTGGGAAGCCCAGTATGGTGATTTTGCCAATATGGCGCAGGTGGTGATTGACCAGTTTATTGCCGCGGGCGAATCCAAATGGAATCGTATGTCGGGTCTGGTATTATGGCTGCCACATGGCTATGAGGGGCAAGGTGCAGAACATTCTTCCGCGCGCCTTGAACGCTTTTTGCAGCTTTGCGCTCATGATAATATGCAGGTGGTTTATCCCTCCACCCCCGCGCAATTGTTTCATGTATTGCGCCGACAATATCTCATCACAACACGCAAGCCGCTTATCATCATGGGCCCCAAAAGCATGTTAAGGCATAAGGCTTCCACCTCTTCTTTGGCTGATTTGAGTGAACATGGCTTTTTGCCCGTGCTTCCTGAGGTTGCGCCTGGCACACAGTGCAGGCGAATTATCCTGTGCAGCGGCAAGGTTCATTTTGATTTGCTGGATATGCGGAAAACATTGGGTATTCATGATATACACAGCATTCGTATCGAACGCTTGTATCCATTCCCCGATACCGAGCTGCGAAACATGTTGAATCAGCCACCTTACAAAGACTGTCATGAGGTGCTATGGTTGCAAGAAGAGCCTGTGAATCAGGGCGCATGGCGACAAATCAAACATAAAATCTTTGAGAATATCGGAGATAAAACACTTTATGTGTTGGCAAGGCCAGAGCTTGCGGCACCTGCTGTTGGTTCGATGAAACGGCATCACGCGCAACAGGAGGCCTTGCTCAAGGCAGCGCTGGGAGATGATGTCAACCTGTTTATGCGGTATAAAGTGGTTAAAACCTGTTAACAGACTTGCGTGGAGGAGGGAGTGATGTTTGATATTAAAGTACCTAGCCTTGGCGAGTCCGACACTGAAGCCACATTGATAACCTGGCTGAAAGATGTAGGTGATGATGTGCATGTGGATGATATTATCGCGGAAATTGAAAGTGATAAAATCACCATGGAAATCACGGCTACAGAATCCGGCAAGCTGGTGGAGCATTTGGCTGAAGAAGAAGATACCGTGAAACCAGGGCAAGTTATTGGCAGGATTGATACATCCGTGGACGTGGGTGAGAAAAAACCAGCCAAAACCATGCCTGAAAAAGCCGGGAAAACCGTTGAGCCACCAACCGAAGCCGTGCGGCAGGAAAGCCAGGCGCCAACGCAGGCTCCGGACTTTCCCGAGCGTGAAATCATCCGTGAGCCCATGTCCCGATTGCGCAAGCGTATTGCGACACGCTTAAAAGAAGCGCAAAACACAGCGGCCATGCTGACCACATTCAATGAAGTGAATATGCAGCCCATCATGGATGTGCGCAAAACATATCAAGAAGCTTTTAGCCAAAAATATGGTGTCAAGCTGGGCTTGATGTCTTTCTTTACCAAGGCATGCGCTGTGGCATGCGCTGAGTTTCCCGCCATCAATGCCTATATTGATGGTGATGATGTGCTTTATCATAATTATATTGATATGGGTATTGCCGTATCCACGGATAAAGGTTTGATTGTACCCGTGCTTCGTGATGCTGGTATCAAAAGCTTTGCTGAAATTGAGCGAGGCATCATGGATTTGGCTGCCAGGGCCAGGGAAGGCGGGCTCACTCCGGATGATTTGCAAGGGGGCACATTTTCCATCACCAATGGTGGTGTGTTTGGCTCTCTGCTTTCCACACCCATCCTCAATACACCACAAAGCGCGATTTTAGGTATGCACACCATTCAGCAACGTCCTGTTGTGGAACATAACACTATCGTTGCGCGCCCCATGATGTATCTCGCCCTGACCTATGATCACCGATTGATTGATGGTAAAGATGCCGTGCAGTTTTTGGTGCGTGTAAAGTCCTTGCTGGAGCATCCTGAGGCTTTTGATATTGGTCTTTAGGCTTGCCCCTTTTTTATCAAGTCACATCACATATTCATGCGATACCGCCTGTTGCTTGCCATATTTAGCATTCGCCATATCACATATGATGTGGGGGATATGTTATGGCAACCGATTTGGACGCAACATCATTATACATGAAAGAGATTGCACGTTACCCGCTTTTAACCGCGGAGCAGGAAATCGAGCTTTCCTACCGTATCGCGGAAGGTGATGAAGCGGCGCGTCAAACCATGATTAAGGCCAATTTAAGGTTGGTAGTCAAAATAGCGCACAGATATGTGAATCGTGGTTTGTCACTGGAAGATTTGATTGAAGAAGGCAATTTGGGGCTTATTCATGCAGTAGAGAAATTTGATGCCTCACATGAGTGTCGCTTCTCGACTTACGCGACCTGGTGGATTCGCCAAAACATTGAACGCGGCATCATGAATTTGGCGCGCACGATTCGTGTGCCCGTGCATGTTACAAAGGAAATCAATAGCATGAATCGAACAGGTAACCAGTTGCGAACCATGCTGGAGCGTGAGCCATCAGAACATGAAATCGCACTGCACATGGGCAAACCCAAAGCACGTATCCATGAGCTGAAAGACGCGATGCAACATACACATAGCGCGGATGAAATCATTTCAGATACTGAAGAATTAAGCGTGTATGATATTGTTGCGGATGAAGATGCCGAGCATCCATGCGAGCGCATGAATCAAGTTATTTGTAAAGATATGGTTCACGCATGGCTTAACTTTTTAAGCAAAAAAGAGCGTGATGTGATGATGTTGCGCTATGGTATTGGTGACAGGGATGACCCTTGGACATTGGAAGCCATTGGTGAACATATGGGGGTTACGCGTGAACGTATCCGCCAAATCCAAGTTGCAGCCCTACAAAAATTGCGTAACCTTCCAGAAGCAAGAACAATGCTTCTGGAGGAAATGGTTTGACAACAAAACCCGCGATTCAACTTAGAAATTATATCCGCACCATTCCAGACTTTCCCAAGCCTGGTATTAACTTCAAAGATATCAGTCCCTTGCTTGCCGATGGTGAAGCCTTTTCCGAATGCATATCCGAACTTGCCGTGCATATGCCAGAAGGTGTGGATGCGATTGTTGGCATTGAGTCCCGAGGTTTTTTGTTTGGCGCGGCATTAGCTCTGCTCACGGGTAAAGGCTTTGTACCTATTCGTAAGCCCGGCAAACTCCCTGCGGACACCCATGCCATTGAATATGAGCTGGAGTATGGCACGGATGTGTTGGAAATTCATCGAGATGCCTTAAGCCAGGGGCATAAGGTTGTTATTGTGGATGATTTACTGGCTACAGGTGGTACGGCTGCTGCCACCATCCAACTGGTGGAGCAACTTGGCGCTGAAGTTGCCGCATGTTTATTTGTTATCGAATTGGATTTTTTGGGTGGTAAAGAAAAGTTGGGCGACACGCCTGCCTTGAGTTTGCTGCATTATGCCGATTAGGGTTAACAGGCCCTAGGAGTATCCATAAGTGGGTGCGTCTTTTTCACTGATTCGGCATCGGCAGCAATCGTATCCCAAGGCCATGGCAGAGCAGGAGCGCTTGCGGGACAGGCTTTTGCAAGGTGAAAAATCCTTTTTTCTCATTTTAACCGAACATCCGCCAGTTTATACTGTAGGCACATCAGGAACGGAGCAGGATGTGCTTACAAGGCAGGTGGATGGCGATATCATTGATGTTTTCCAAACAGGGCGTGGTGGGGAAGTGACCTACCACGGACCAGGGCAGCTTGTGTGTTATGTGGTTGCCAACCTGTCATCCGAACAAGATTTGCATCAGCATATTTGGCGTTTGGAAGATATGGTGATACGCACATTAAAAGACCTTGGCATCAACAAAGCTTGCCGGGATAAGCGGGGTATTGGTGTATGGGTGGATGGTCTGAAAATTGCGGCGGCTGGCGTACGTTGTCGGCGTTGGGTGGTTTGGCATGGTATTGCGCTGAACATTAATCCCAACCTGAATCATTTTAAGGGCATTGTGCCGTGCGGCATGCGCGACGCACCAGTGACATCACTTAAGCTACTTGGCGTTGATGTGACAAGGCAGGATGTTGAACAACGGATTGAAAAACATGCGCAAGAAGTATTCGCGAGTTTGTTAACAGGCCCTAATCAAGAGCTGGTAAATATACCTTAAAAATACTGCCTTTTCCCACACCTGTTTTGATACGAATTTGTCCATCATGCTTTTTGATAATTTTTAACACTTTTGGCAGGCTCATGCCCCTGCCCGCAAAACGCGTGGAAAAAAATGGCTCAAAAATTTTATGCTGAATGGTGGCATCCATACCATGCCCGTGATCCTCAACGGCAAACATGACATAGGCTTTGTTTAACCCTGTTTTTTTATGTTGCAGGATTACATTTTTACTTCTCACAATAATGATGCCGTTATCTTCCGTGGCATCTACCGCGTTATCCAGCAAATGCTTAAGCATGGTAATCACGCTTTCCTTGTTGGCAAATATTCTGTGCAAATGATGTGCTTTGGCCATCACCCGAAACTTGCGTGGCCGGTCTGCTTCCAGTTCATCGCGATAATATTGCTCTACTGCTTGCAGAACATCACCAGGATATACCTCTTCCATCACCCAGTGATCCCCGGTATCCGCGTAATCCACCAAATTATGTGCCACATCACTGGCTTGCATACCGCTTTCAGAGATTCTTTCCAGCTTCTCGGCAAGTTCGGGCTTATCCTTGAGTTCCATTTTGATTAAGTCTGCCGTGCCGACCACCGAAGCCATTTGATTGTTAATCACATGAGCAATCCCGCCCGTGACCGAACGTAGTGTTTCGGCAAATTCTTCTTGCTTCTTCTGATGTTCCGTGATATCAGCAACAACACATTCAATCACCTTGCTGTAATCAGCCTGATTGATGACCAGTTGAGCATTGATGGATGCGATAAAGGTATCCCCGTCTCCCCGCTTCATATCCGTTTCAAAACCACGAACAAGGCGCTCCGCGATTACTTGATCAACCAGGGCACTACCCATATTGGGTACAACCCAATACGAAAAGAAATCATGACCTATCAGGGCGCTTTCCGCCAACCCCAACAAATGCTGTGCTGATGCATTAACCTCTTGGATTGTGCCATCCAGCCCAATCACAAGATAGGCGTGATCCAGCAGATTCGCCAGATTGGAGCCTTTCTCCGCAAGGTTTGTTTGTTGCTGATTATTGTTGGTCAATGCTAAAACATCCTGCCCATGTGATACCACCTCATCACCCACAGAATAGGTGACTTATTCCACTTTTGGAAGCAAAATCCTGACATGCTGCTGATTTATGGCAATATCTTTGCTTGTTGCTTGCCAGCCATGATGAAGAGAGGTTTGCATATATGCGCGTCAACATGTCCTGTCTGATGATACTGTTTCTATTAGGTGTGAGCATAACTGCTCATGCTGTTGAACCTGATATCGAAAGCCTAATGTTGTTGCGTGACCACACACCAAAAACAGCTCCTTCAGTACAAACCCTTGCGGTAACATCGCCTGCAAGGCCATGGCGTGTGCTAATCGATGTGCGCAGCAACCATTCTGATGGCGCGCATGATTTGAAAACATTGATACAGTTGGCCAAGAAGCGGCACCTTGATGTACTCAGCTTCAATGAGCACGACCGCATAAGTATTCGCTTCGGGTTAGAGCCTGTTCCGTGGCTTGTTTATTACAGTCAAAATCACCCGTCTTTGTATGAAACAGGTTTATCTGCCTTCTTTGAAGCACTGAAACAGGCCAGAGCAACCACCTCGCTGACACTCATGGCAGGCACGGAATCCACCCCGGGGTATGAATGGAAGGGCATACCTTTCAAGGGCTTAAGCCTGAATAATGCCGAGCGCCATATCATTACCTTAGGGGCGCGAACACCTGAACAAATCGAGGCTCTCCCCAGTTATCAGCTAACACACGCGCATGGCCTGAAATCCTTGTCGCTTGTATTCTGGTTTGCCTTTGTTTTTCTGCTTGTCTTTATCCTGTTACGCAAACGCAAACGTAGCGTTGCGCTTTTATTGGCAGGCTCATTTATAGCCTTTATGAGCTCCTGGCTGATACGACCACACACTCATGCCGACCAGGATTTTATCCACACCGCTCACGAGCAGGGTTTGTTTACCATCTGGGCACATCCCGGCACATTATCTGGTGTGCGCAAGGGGCCTATGGGCGTTTTGCTGAACACACCGCCATACAACCGTTATATGTTTGAAACACCCGCGGATGCCTTTGCCGCGGTGTATGGCGATACCGATCAAAACACCGCACCTGGTGGCTTGTGGGATCGCTACATGATGGATTATATGCGTGGCTATGTGGGTAAACCCATGTGGGCGGTAGCCGCGGGCGATTATCACAAGGAAGGAGAAGCCAACGAGTTTTTGGGCAATTTCCCCATGGATGTATGGGCGGCAAGTCAAAAAGAGCAAGATATTTTGGATGCCTTAAAGCGCGGGCATATGACGGCCTGGCACATGAGCAGGCAGCACAATTTGAGTGTATCCACACTATCACTGACCTATATAGATCCCTTGACGCATGAGCAAAAACATATGCTGCCCGGAGATGAGGCCAGTATCGCAGCCGATATCACTTTAACCATTGGCCTTGAAGAGCGTGGCACACCATCTTCTTTACAAAGCTTGCGAGGGCACTGGATTATTGATGGCAAGATTCAGCAAAAAATAAAGCTCAACATCCACGACCATACCGCGCACGCCCTGACCCTAAGCTTGCCTAAGGGTAAGCATGTGATACGCTTCCAAATACCTTATCAACATGGTGTTCGCCTGGAAACCAACCCTTTTTTGGTGAACGTAAGGCAGGAGTCATAAAACTTTCAACATGAAGCTTATCACCATACACCAACCCAATTACATGCCCTGGCCAGGCTTTTTTCACAAGTGGATGCTGGCGGATGTATTTGTCATTTTGGATACCGTGCAGTATCACAAAAATGAATGGCAAAACCGCAATCGCATCAAAACAGCGCAAGGCGAACAGTGGGTGACAGTACCTGTGACCTATCGTTTTCCGCAGACCATTCGGGAAGTGGGTATTGCGCAAGGCAACTGGGCAAAAAAACATATCGCCAGCATCACTCAGGCCTATGCCAAAGCGCCTTGTTTTGAGCAGATATGGCCGCCCGTATTACACATTTTGCGGCAAGCGCATACTATGTTGTCTCCGCTCAATATTGCGTTGATTCAGGTGCTTGGCACGCAACTGGGGTGCACCGCGCCACTGGTACTGGCATCTTCGCTGCCCGTGCAACAGGAAGACCCCAGTCAGCGTTTGATTGATATTTGCCAGCATTTACAAGGTGATGCTTATTTATCGGGCGCGGAGGGGCGAAACTACTTGCGACAAGAGGCATTTGCTCAGGCAGGGCTGGATTTATGGTTTCAACAGGTGACACCTCCTGTTTATCCACAATTACACGGTGAATTTATACCTTGCTTGAGTGTGCTTGATGTGCTGTTTAATATCGGTGATGATGCACCTTTGCTGATTCGGGAAATGGGAGACATGGTATCATGAGCATGATTTTAGCATTAGCGCCTCATCCGGATGATTTGGAAATTGGTTGCGGCGGCACACTTGCCCAGCATGCAGGGCGTGGCGATGAGGTGCATATCTATGTGGCGACTTCAGGTGAGCACGGTGGTGATGCCAAAATACGCAGACAAGAGCAGGAAGCTGCCGCGGAAATTTTGGGCATCAAGGAAGTCCACTGGGGCTCGTTTGCGGATACCAGGTTGCCAGAATCCAGCCTGGCTTTGATGAAAGATTTGGAGCAACTTGTCCAGGCTATCAAGCCTGATACTGTATATATCAATCATATTCATGATACTCATCAGGATCATCGGGAAATGGCGCAGGTGGCGCACTCGGTAACCCGCTATATCCCCAATGTGCTGGCCTATGAAACACCATCCACCATTGGCTTTGAGCCTACTTGTTTCATGGATACAGCAGACACTCTGGCACTCAAGCTCAAAGCGCTGGAAGCGCACGCGTCGCAAGTGGAGCGGACGCATGTTCGCTTAAACATTACGGAAATTGCGCTTGCCACATCCCATTTTCGTGGTGTGCAGGGTAAAATGTCTTGCGCTGAAGCGTTTATGCCGATTCGTATTCGCCTGTAAACATGCTTATTCCTCACTCCAGGCCTGTATTTGCTGCTGATGTTACCGATGTTTGTAACCACGTGCTGGCGGGTCAAATCCTCGCTTGCGGCAAGTATTCCCAGGCATTGGAACAGCAAATCAGTCAAACCCTTGGGCAGCCGCATACTTTGGCGGTCAACGCGGGCACATCGGCACTGATGCTTGCCATACGCGCGCTAAGCCAGGGTAAAACCAATCCTCGTGTTGGCATACCATCTTATGGTTGTGCCGCATTATGGTTTGCTGTCAAGGCTGCGGGTGCTAAGCCTGTGTTGATGGACTGCAACGTGGATTTAACCCTGAATGCCGAGCAAGCCCGCGACATAAGCACCTCCCTGGATATACTGGTCTTGGTTCACCCCTTTGGCATGGTTGAGCCTTTGGCGCAAGAGGCCTTTCCCTGCCCCGTGATTGAGGATATTGCTCAATCTGTGGGCGCAACATTAAACGGGCGAAAAGTCGGCACCTTTGCCGATATTTGTATAGGCTCACTTTATGCCACCAAACCCTGGGGTGGCGCGTATGGTGGCTTTATTGCCAGCAAACATGCCAAATGGATTGAACAGTGCCAAACCATGATAAACCCTGACAGCCCTCATGTTGAGGCTGAGTATGTTGGTCATCATATGTTATCCAATGTACATGCCGCTCTGGCCAGCCATCGTATACAATATGCCGAAGATGAGCAAAAGCAGCGCCAAGCTTGGGCGATGAAATACGATACGTTGTTTGCTGACCTTGCCGAGCAAGGTTTGGCTACGCCCATCCACAGTGTGGAACACAGTAAGGGCAATGCTTTTCGTTACCTTGTGCGCTGTGCTTCCGATGTCGCACCCATCATTCAGGCCTTGCAAGACCTGGGCATTACCGCGACAAGACCTGTGCGACAGCCGCTACACCGTTTTGCTCGCACCTTTTGCCCGCAGGCAGAGCTGGCTTGGCAACACACGCTTTCCTTGCCTTTGCTGGCGGATATGAACAATGATGAGTTTAACCTGATGCAACAAGGCATACGAACATGTTTCACGTCTTAGACCATAGTCTCACCCGCTGGCTGGCATTCTTGCTTGGCATCATGCTTGTTGTGCCCTGGCATGTGGAAGGGTTGCTAACCCATGGCATATTATTGTTTCTTGCCAGTTTATTGCTTTGTTTTGCGTTGATGCCGCTGGTGATTCGCTTTGCCAAACATATTGATGCCCTGGATTATCCAGATGCAAGGCGAGTTCACGCCATCCCCACCCCCAGAATTGGTGGCCTTGCTGTCATCATCGCCGCCAATGCTACCCTACTGTTTAATTTTGAATATTCGTTGGCATTCAAGGGTGTGGTGATTTCAGCGCTCATGATTGGCATCTTGTCCTTATGGGACGACATCAAGGGGCTTTCCGCAACCATCAAGCTTATGGGGCAATTGCTTGCTGTTGCTATACTCATGTATTGTGATGTGACGCTTCATTTCGCGCCTAATACCTGGTGGGGTATAATGCTGGAATATGTGGTTACCACGTTATGGATGATTGGTATCACCAACGCGTTTAATTTTCTGGATGGTATCAACGGGCTTGCTGCCTCACTGGCGGCAACCACGTGCTTGCTGATGGGCGCGCTGGCCTGGCATACTGACCAAAGTTATATGTTTTACCTTTGTCTGGCTGTAGCTGGTGCCGCTGTGGGCTTTTTGGCTGATAATGCTCGCTATCAAACCCCAGCCCGTTCATTTTTGGGCGATGTGGGCAGCACTTATCTAGGCTGGACGATGGCCGCTATCGCGGTCATGGGAGACTGGTCCGATGATAATACCATCAAGGCATATGCCGCGCCACTGCTCATTTTTTCCGTGATGATTTTTGATATGATATACACCACCATTGCGCGTATTGTACGTGGCGATGTTCACTCTTTTAGAACATGGATTGAGTATGTAGGCAAAGATCACTTGCATCATAGGCTTATGGATATGGGTTGTACCCAGCTTCAGGCCGTTATTCTGATTATCAGCTTTTCGCTGATGATGGGTATTTCTGCCTTGGCCTTGATTAAAAGCCATATGTTTACCGTTTGGTTACTGCTTTTTCAGGCCCTGGTTTTTTATCTCACGCTTAGCTTTTTTATGCTCAGGGTACGCAAGGAAAACAAAACACCATGAGTCATAACCTGGTGGGTCGCTGGCAACGTATCATACAAGCCTTGCCCAATCATACGCAATTGATTGCGGTATCCAAATATGCCGATATATCGCAAGTACAAACACTTGCGCGGGAAGGGCAGCAGGACTTTGCCGAGGCACGGCCGCAACAACTCAGGGACAGGGCCAAAGCATACCCTGATTTGCATTGGCATATGATTGGGCCTTTGCAAAAAAATAAAGCCAAATATATTGGGCAATATGCGCATATGTGGCACTCTTGCTGTGATTTGGATGTGGCAGCGCAAGTTGCCAAGCATGTGCAAGGTAAGCCTTTACCCACGCTTGTGCAGGTCAATATTTCAGGAGAGCCGCAAAAACAAGGTGTGCGCCCTTGCGACCTACCCTTGTTTTTGGAACAATTAAACCCTATAAAAAGATTATCTATAATTGGCTTGATGGGTATGGCCGCTAAAAATGGCGATGCGCATCAAGCTTTTGCATTATTGGCTGCTTGCCGTGATAATATCATGCCCTTGTATCCAAATGCACAAGCATTATGCATGGGTATGAGCAATGATTGGCAGCAAGCTATTGAGCATGGCGCGACCATGATACGGATAGGGTCAGAAATTTTTGGTGAAAAACATGAATAATATGCATACAAAACATATTACATTGATTGGTGGTGGCAATATGGCCGAGGCATTAACGGCAGGCTTGGTTCGGGCAGGGCATCAGGCTGAATATATTACCATCACCGATACCAATACATCAAGGCTGGAGCAACTCCGGCAGGATTACGCGGTGCGAACAAGCACGGATAATATCGCCAGCATCCAGGATGCTGATATCATTGTGCTTGCGGTTAAACCTCAAGTGATTGAAAGCGTCTTGCAAAATATAGGAAGCCATATTCCTGCTGCTGCCACCATGGTAAGTATTGCTGCGGGTACCAGTATTCAAACATTAGAAGCTGCCGCAGGCAGGCAAGACCTAGCCTGGGTGCGTGTCATGCCCAATACACCCGCCATGTTGGGCGCTGGTATGTCTGTATTGTTTAGCTCCGCCTCAACGGAACATCAAGCACGCGCGGAATATATCATGGCAGCATCGGGTGAAACGGCTTGGGTAGATGATGAAAAGGCATTGCATGCCGTCACCGCCGTTTCGGGCAGTGGCCCTGCGTATTTCTTCTTGCTTGCGGAAGCCATGCAAGCTGCTGGCGAATCCTTGGGTTTACCTTCAGCGCTCGCCTCAAAACTTGCCAATCAAACGGCGATGGGTGCGGGGCGCATGCTGGCTGAGAGTGGGCGTGACGCGAAAACGCTAAGGCAACAAGTCACAAGCCCTGGTGGCACCACGCAGGCAGCATTGGATGTGATGTACGAAGATGAACTTCCCATCACTGTGCGTAAAGCCATTCAAGCTGCATATAAGCGTTCTAAGGAGCTTGGCTAATGTTTATTTTGGGTTATTTATTGCAAGCGCTTGCCAGCATTTTGGGTATTGTG
>CAZLES010000009.1:0-16767 GCA_964558615.1 uncultured Zetaproteobacteria bacterium | reverse complement strand
TGGACGCACAGTTGGCGCTGGCGTTGTAACTGATATTATTAAGTAATGACGAGCAATTGGGCTTAAGCGGTCGCGGAGAAATCCGTTGCCGCTTTTGCTGTTGCTAAAGGAAGATAAAAATGCGTGAACTGTTATCGCTAGCATGTGAAGAGTGTAAACGTCGCAACTACACCACAGATAAAAACAAACGAACCATGACGGAAAAGTTGGCCTTGAAAAAATACTGCAACTCTTGCCGTAAGCATACGCTGCATAAAGAAAGCAAAGTTTAAGGTTGAGCAGATAGGCCAGTAGCTCCAATTGGTAGAGCGGCGGTTTCCAAAACCGCATGCTGGGGGTTCGAGTCCCTCCTGGCCTGCCATTGTTGAAAGCGCAGGAAGATTGAGAAGTTTGTTGGTAAGTAGAGGTTGAAAAGATGAGTCGTATCGCCGATGCACAGAAATTTTTAAGAGAAGTTCAGATTGAAACCAAGAAAGTGGTGTGGCCTGAGCGTAAAGAAACCGTGCAGGCAACCTTGATGGTGTTTGTGATGGTGATTCTTATTTCTACTTTCTTGTGGTTGGTTGACTGGATATTAAGTTCCCTTGTCGGGTTGGTGATATAATGGCTAAGCAATGGTATGTCATACAGGCGCACTCAAACTGTGAAGATAAAGTGCAGGCTGCGTTGAAGGAAAACATTGAGCGCGCAGGTTTGCAGGATTTTTTTGGTGAAATCATGGTGCCTAGAGAAGAGGTGGTTGAGCTTAAAGACGGGCAAAAAGTGGTGAGTCGCCGCAAGTTTTTTCCAGGCTATGTCTTGGTTGAGATGGAATTGAATGATGAAACCTGGCATGTTGTAAAATCCACGCCCAAAGTCAGTGGTTTCTTGGGCGGTACAGGTAAGCCGCGCCCTATGCCACAGGCCGAGGTTGATCGCCTGGTTCACCAGATTGAAGAAGGTATTGAACGGCCGAAACCCAAAGTATTGTTTGAAGTTGGCGAGGCTGTGCGTGTGACAGATGGCCCGTTTGCTTCTTTCAACGGTCTTGTTGAAGAAGTGGATGAAGAGGCTGCGAAGTTGAAAGTGAGTGTTTCAATTTTTGGTCGCCCAACACCAGTTGAACTTGAGTATTTCCAAGTCGAGAAAGCTTAAGTTTTTTGTCTGACAGGATGTCAGGCTTTTACCGCATAGCGGGAGTAGCTGCGCAATAACGGTTACGCATAAAGATGGAAGGGCAGGAGCCTTGAAGTCGGTTTGGAGAAAAGAAAATGGCAAAAGTACTAGAGAAGCTTGTGAAGCTTCAGGTTCCCGCGGGGAAAGCAAACCCTGCGCCACCAGTTGGCCCGGCATTAGGTCAGGCTGGTTTGAATATCATGGAGTTCTGTAAGGCGTTTAACGCGCGTACGTCAGATGTAGAAGCGGGGATGCCGCTTCCAGTCGTGATTTCAGTTTACAAGGATAAATCATTTGACTTCGTCATCAAAACGCCACCAGCATCTATTTTGTTGATGAAAGCGGCAAACATTAAGAAAGGTAGTGGTGAACCCAATAAAAACAAGGTTGGCTCGGTGACTCAGGCGCAACTAGAAGAGATTGCGCAAACAAAAATGGCTGATTTGAACTGCTATGATGTTAAAGCAGGGGCAAAAATCATTGCTGGTACAGCTCGCTCCATGGGCTTGGAAATCAAGGAGTAGGTCATGGCAAAGAAACTAAGTAAACGTATGCAGGAAGCTTTAAAGCATGTTCCTGAAGAAAGTGTTGATGTGAAAACAGCCATGGCAGCGGTGCAAGCCCAGCCCAAAGCCAAATTTGATGAGTCTGTTGATGTTGCCATCAAGCTTGGCGTTGATCCAAGACATGCTGACCAGATGGTTCGAGGAACAATTGCCTTGCCTCATGGTACAGGTAAAACCGCACGAGTTGCCGTGTTTGCCAAAGGGCCTAAGGCTGAGGAAGCCGAAAAGGCTGGTGCGGATATTGTGGGTGCTGAAGACCTGGTAGAAAAAGTCCAGGGTGGATTTATGGACTTTGATCGCGTGGTGGCAACACCAGACATGATGGGGCAAGTTGGTCGTCTGGGTCGTGTGCTTGGGCCTCGTGGCTTGATGCCAAACCCCAAGCTGGGCACGGTAACCATGGATGTTGCCAAAGCTGTTTCAGCCATTAAATCAGGTCAAATTGAAGTGCGTGTGGATAAAGCAGGCGTGATTCACGCGCCGATTGGTCGCCGTTCTTTCACGGAAGATCAGCTGCATGAAAACCTTGAGTTTCTGGTTGCGGAGCTGAACCGTATGAAGCCGTCATCAGCCAAGGGTCGCTATATGCAAAGCTTTGTGATTTCAGCAACCATGGGTGCTGGTGTTCGTGTGGATGTTGGCAGCCTTTAATTTTAATTTCGCAGGTTTTCCTCAAGAGGGTAAGTCTGCACAAGTTAGCTACGAAAGTGGTTAAACAACGATCCGTCCCAGACTACAGGCGCGCCCTTGGGTGCTTAATCAAGAAAGCCAGTATAGATGGAAGTGATAGCTCACTTGCGCGGGTCAAAATAAAGCAAGGAGGTAGAAGTGAATCGAGAAAACAAACAACATATTGTTGATGAACTTCACACTGCTTGGTCAAATTCAGATTCTGCTATTGTTGCGCAATACAGTGGTTTGAATGTATCTGCTATGGGCGACCTTAGAGGCCGCTTGCACAGCGCAAATGTGAACTTACGAATTGTGAAAAACACATTGGCTCGCCGTGCGGCAAAAGGTACAGACTTTGAAGCAGCTGAAGAGTTTTTCACTGGTCCTGTTGCAATTGCGTATGGCTCTGACCCGGTGGGTATGGCCAAAGCAATTTCTGACTTTGCCAAAGAGAATGAAGCGCTACAAATTCGTGGTGGTGTTCTTGATGGAAAAGTGATTGACGCATCAGGTATTAAAGCACTAGCAAACTTGCCATCCAGGGAAGAATTGCTGGCCAAGATGTTGGGCAGCATGCAATCGCCTATCAGTGGGTTTGTACGTACTTTGAATGAAATTCCAGCATCGTTTGTGCGGACTTTGGCAGCCATTCGCGACCAAAAAGCAGCATAAACCGTTGATTCGTAAATAAAAAATATAAATAAAAAACGCAAGAGGAAATAAAAAATGGCTATTACAAAAGATGATTTAATCACAGCAATCGAAACGATGTCAGTACTTGAACTTTCTGAGTTGGTATCTGCATTGGAAGAAAAATTTGGCGTATCAGCAGCAGCTCCTGTAGCAGTAGCTGGTGTTGCAGCAGCAGGCGGCGCAGACGCTGGCGGAGCAGAAGAAAAATCTGAGTTCGATGTTGTTCTAGCTTCAGCAGGCGACAAGAAAATTCAAGTAATCAAAGCGGTTCGTGAAGCGACAGGTCTTGGCTTGAAAGAAGCTAAAGCAGTCGTTGACGGTGCTCCAGGCACAGTAAAAGAAGGTGTTTCTAAAGATGATGCCGAAGCTTTGAAAGCCAAACTTGAAGAAGCTGGCGCAACTGTAGAGTTGAAATAATAGCGCATTGCCGCTCACTATTGCAGTAAACCCGCAACATAGACTAATCCCTTAGCAGATGCCTGCTAAGGGCTTGGTCTTTTTTGCGCTGGTATTTGAAAAAGTACAAAAGTTTTTAAGATTGAAATAGAAAGTATTTGAGGTAACCCATGGGCAAACAAGCGATTGTGAAACGTATCCGCAAGAATTTTGGCAAGATTGATTCAGTCATTCAAATGCCAAACATGCTACAACTACAACTGAGTTCATATCGTGAATTCGTAGGTGTAGGCTTAGGTTCAACCGATATTGAAAACTCTCGTTTGGCTACAGTGTTTGGATCGGTGTTTCCTATCCGGGATTACTCTGGCAGCGCTGAACTTCATTTTGAAGGCCTGGAATATATGTCTCCGCGCTATGACTTGGAAGAATGTATCCGCCGGGATTTAACCTATGCGTTGCCTGTAAAAGTGAAGCTTCGTCTGAAAACATTTGAACAAGATGGAAGCAAAGGCAAAAAACGCAAATTAAAAGAAGTGCGCGATCAAACCGTTTATATGGGTGAAATTCCCTTGATGACCGATCATGGTTCATTTATCATCAATGGGACAGAGCGAGCGATTGTCTCGCAAATGCACAGATCGCCAGGCGTATTTTTTGACCATGACCGTGGGAAAACCCATGCCTCAGGCAAGTTGTTGTTTAAATCAAGAATTATTCCTTACCGTGGCTCCTGGCTGGATTTTGAGTTTGACGCGAAAGACAAATTGTATTTCCGCATCGACCTGCGCCGCAAAATGACAGCAGGTATCATGCTTAAAGCCTTGGGCTTAAGCACACAAGATATTCTGGACAGGTTTTACAAACGCCGCACATACAGAATCACCAAAGATGGCTATCAGGTGAAGTTTGACGCTGACCTTTTCTTGGGCAGCCGTGCTGTGCGTGATATTGAAATTGATGGCAAGCGTATTGTCGCTGAAGGTAAAAAAATCAACCGTGGCGCGATTAAAAAGCTTGTTGATGCTGGTGTGACATGGCTGGATATACCGGAAGAAAACCTGATTGGTGAAGTGACCGCGCAACCTGTGATGTTGGCCAATGATGAAATGTTGCTGGATGTGAATCACGAGGTGACCGAGGAAACATTGCAAGCCTTGCGTACGGCCAAGGTTAAAGAATTTGAGTGCTTGTTTATTGACGCGTTTAGTCGCGGCCCCTGGCTTGCGGACACGTTGCGTATGGACACGGTTCAATCCAAGGAAGAAGCGCAGGTTGAAATTTATCGGATGATGCGCCCGGGTGAGCCACCAACTGTGGAAACCGCCAAAGCATTGTTTGAGTCCATGTTCTTTGATAAATCCCGCTATGACTTGTCCAAGGTAGGTCGTATGAAATTGAACAGTCGTCTGGGTATTTCGGATGATGAGGTGCCATTGGATCACGGTACATTGCGGGTTGAAGATATTTTATTGTCGGTGGATACACTGCTGAAATTGCGGGACGGCATTGGTGAAGTGGATGATATTGATCATCTGGGTAACCGCCGTGTTCGTTCGGTTGGCGAGTTGTTGGAAAATCAGATTCGTATCGGTTTGATTCGTATGGAGCGTGCGATTCGTGACCGCTTGAGTACCGCGGAAGTGGCTGAAATGATGCCTTCGGATTTGGTGAACTCCAAGCCATTGATTGCAGCCGTTCGAGAGTTTTTTGGCTCATCACAATTATCGCAATTTATGGACCAAACCAATCCGCTATCAGAAGTGACACACAAGCGTCGTTTGTCCGCGCTTGGCCCTGGGGGTCTTTCACGTGATCGCGCGGGCTTTGAAGTACGCGATGTACATCCCACGCATTATGGTCGCTTGTGTCCGATTGAAACCCCTGAGGGGCCGAATATTGGTTTGATTAACTCCCTGTCTTCGTTTGCGAAGGTCAATGATTTTGGCTTTATTGAAACACCATATCGCCAGGTGAGAAATGGGAAGGTTACGGATGAAGTGGTTTATCTGTCTGCCATTGATGAAGCAGGTCTTATCATTGCTCAGGCCAATGCAAAAGTGAATGATAAAGGGGAATTTGAGGCGGAATTTGTCCAGTGCAGGCAGGATGGTGAGTTTTTGATGGTTCCGCCTTCAGATATTGACTGTATGGATGTTTCACCATCACAAGTGGTGTCTGTTTCCGCGGGCCTGATTCCCTTCCTTGAGCATGATGATGCGAACAGGGCATTGATGGGCTCTAACATGCAGCGTCAGGCTGTGCCTTTGGTGCGTGCCGAAAAGCCGCTTGTGGGCACAGGTATGGAGGCTGAAGTCGCGCATGATTCCGGGGTGTCTGCTGTAGCGCGCCGTGGCGGTGTGGTGGAGCGTGTGGACTCATCACGCATTGTCATTCGTGTGGCGGATGATGAGCAAGTTGAAGGTGAACCGGGTATTGATGTTTATCGTTTGTTTAAGTATCGCCGCTCCAATCAAAACACATGTTTCAACCAGCGCCCTGTTGTGAAAGTCAATGATGTGGTTGCCAAAGGGGATATTATCGCTGATGGCCCATCCACTGATCATGGTGAGCTAGCACTTGGCCGCAATGTACAGGTGGCCTTGATGCCGTGGCGTGGTTACAACTTTGAGGATGCGATTGTGATTTCCGAGAAGTTGGTGAAAGATGATGTTTATACATCCATTCACATCGAAGAGCTTACATGTACAGCACGCCAAACCAAGCTTGGTGATGAGGAAATCACCAGTGATATTCCAAACGTAAGCGAAGATGCACTTCGTCATCTGGATGAATCAGGTATCGCCTTTGTTGGCGCTGAAGTGAAAGCGGGTGATATTTTGGTGGGTAAAATTACACCGAAAGGCGAGAGCCAGCTTTCGCCGGAAGAAAAATTATTGCGCGCGATTTTTGGTGAGAAAGCGTCCGATGTTCGCGATACTTCACTTCGCGTGAAGCCTGGTGATGAAGGCGTGGTTATTGATGTTCAGGTCTTTACTCGTCGGGGTGACGAGAAGAACGCCAGAGCAAAATCCATAGAGGAAGCGTCTGTTGAGCAGCTTTATACGGACAAGGAGGAAGAGCGCCGCACGCTGGAAAACAATGTGCGTTCACGGTTGCAAAAACTTCTTGCGGGTCAAAAGGCCGTCAAGGTGAAGGGACTGAACAAAGGGGATAAAATTCCCGCTGATCATTTGGCTTCATTGAGTGTGAAAGATTTGTCCGCGTTGTCTGTGGATGATGATGCTATCAACACCAAAGTGGCATCCATCCTGGGCAATATGGATGAAGAACTTGCGAGAATTGAAAAACGCTTCGAAGAAAAAGTTGCCAAGGTCAGGGAAGGCTCGGAACTGAAGCCGGGCGAGTTGATTGTGGTTAAGGTATTCATCGCGGTAAAACGCAAGCTTCAGCCAGGTGACAAGATGGCGGGTCGTCATGGTAACAAGGGTGTGATTTCCGTGATTGTGCCTGAAGAAGATATGCCTTATGCCGCAGATGGTACCAGTGTTGACGTTTGTCTAAATCCGCTTGGGGTTCCGTCGCGGATGAACATTGGGCAGATTTTTGAAGTGCACATGGGGCATGCGGCGAAGGAGCTGGGTCGTCGCCTGGATGAGATGGTGCGTGCTGAAGCCGCTGTGGAAGAGTTGCGGTCTTATCTTTTGGAGATTTATGAAGGTGATGACAAGGCTACCGCGTCCATCAAGAGCATGGGTGCCAAGGAAATCAGAGATTTGGTAGAAACACTAAGAGATGGTGTGCCTATCGCGACACCTGTATTTGATGGAGCTAAAGAAGCTGACATCAGACGTATGCTTGATTTGGCGGAAGTTGATCTTGATGGTCAAACTGAGCTTTACGATGGTTATACGGGTGAAAAATTTGATCGACCAGTGACTGTGGGTCAAATGTATATCCTGAAACTGCATCACCTGGTGGATGAGAAAATTCATGCGCGTTCAACAGGCCCTTACTCATTGGTGACACAACAACCTTTGGGTGGTAAGGCGCAGTTTGGTGGCCAACGTTTCGGTGAGATGGAAGTGTGGGCACTAGAAGCGTATGGTGCATCCTATACCCTACAAGAAATGCTTACCGTGAAAGCCGATGACGTTCAAGGTCGCACGAAAATGTACGAGTCCATTGTACGTGGGGAAATGTCGTTTGAAGCGGGTATTCCGGAATCATTTAATGTGATGATGAAAGAAATGAATGCTTTGGGTATTGATATGTCCATGGTGAAAAAATCCAGTGAAGGCGAAGGAGAATAATCATGCAAGAGTTATTTAAATTATTCCAAAAACCAAGTCGTATTGAAGACTTTGACGGCCTTCGCGTAGGCCTGGCAAGCCCGGAAAAAATTCGTTCATGGTCATATGGTGAGGTAAAAAAACCTGAAACCATCAACTATCGCACATTCAAGCCTGAGCGTGATGGTCTGTTTTGTGCCAAAATCTTTGGTCCAATCAAAGATTATGAATGTTTGTGTGGTAAATACAAACGCTTGAAGCACCGTGGTGTGGTGTGTGAGAAATGTTCGGTTGAGGTGATTCAGTCCAAGGTTCGTCGCGAGCGTATGGCGCACATTGATTTGGCCGCACCAGTAGCACATATCTGGTTTTTGAAATCACTGCCATCGCGTATTGGTTTGTTGCTGGATAAAACCTTAAAGGAACTGGAACGCATTTTGTATTTTGAATCGTATGTGGTGCTTGACCCTGGCTTGACCAGTCTGGATCAGTATCAATTGCTTACGGAAGAAGAATACATTGAAGCTTTTGAAGAATATGGTGAAGAATTTCGAGCAGGCATGGGTGGGGAAGCTTTGCGTGAAATGCTGAAAAACATTGACCTTGAAGAAGAGCGTCAATCCTTGCGCGCGCAAATCGCGGCGACCAAAGCCGTAACCAAGCTAACCAAGCTAACCAAGCGTTTGCAAACCATTGAGGCCATGATTGGTTCAGGCAACCGCCCTGAATGGATGATTATGGAAGTCATACCTGTGCTTCCGCCAGAAATTCGTCCGTTAGTACCTTTGGATGGTGGCCGCTTTGCGACTTCAGATTTGAATGATTTGTATCGTCGGGTGATTAACCGCAATAACCGTTTGAAACGTTTGCTGGAGTTAAACGCGCCAGAAATCATTACACGCAATGAAAAGCGTATGTTGCAGGAATCGGTGGATGCATTATTTGATAATGCTCGCCGCTCTAAACCCATTGTGGGTAACAATCGTCGCCCTTTGAAATCATTGTCAGATGTCATCAAAGGTAAACAAGGGCGCTTCCGCCAAAACTTGTTGGGTAAACGTGTGGACTATTCAGGACGTTCGGTGATTGTGGTTGGTCCTGAATTGAAGCTGCACCAATGTGGTCTGCCGAAGAAAATGGCTCTGGAATTATTCAAACCCTTTATTTATCACAAGCTTGAACTGCGTGAGTTAGCAACTACCATTAAACAAGCACGTAAACTTGTGGAGCAAGGTATTCCTGAAGTTTGGGATATTTTGGCAGAAGTGATTCATGAGCATCCAGTGATGCTTAACCGTGCGCCAACATTGCACAGGCTGGGCATTCAGGCTTTTGAACCTGTATTGATTGAGGGTAAAGCCATTCAGTTGCACCCGTTGGTATGTACGGCATTCAATGCGGACTTTGATGGTGACCAGATGGCTGTGCATGTACCGCTTTCCATCGAAGCGCAGATAGAGGCGCGCGCGTTGATGATGGCCTCCAACAACGTGTTGTCACCTTCAACAGGTAAGCCCGTGATTGTACCTACGCAGGATATGATTCTGGGTATTTATTATTTGACACGTGAGCGTCCGTTTGACGCAGGTGAGGGAATGATGTTTTCATCGCCTGATGAAGTGATGCGCGCTTATGACAAGGGTGTTGTGAACATTCACACACGTATCAAATGCCGTATTCGTGGGCAGCTTGAGTCCACCACAGTGGGCAGAGCGATTGTATCGACTATTTTGCCTGAGGAGCTGCCATTTTCCAGTATCAATCGTGTATTGGGCAAAAAAGAGGTGGCCAAGCTTATTGAGCAATGTTTTGTGGCCGCGGGCAATAAGGCAACTGTACTTTTGGCCGACCGCATCAAACATTTGGGTTATACCTATGCTACACGCTCCGGGGCATCGTTTTGCCTGGATGATGTGGTTGTCCCTGGTGATAAAACCAGCATGGTTGAAGCCACAGAAAAAGAAGTGCAGGAAGTACAGCAACAATACCGTGATGGCTTGATTACTGCTGGTGAGCGTTATAACAAAATTATCGATTTATGGACAAACACCACGGAAAAAGTGGCGCGTTCTATGATGGACAACCTACAAACCGAGACAGTCATGTCCGCTGATGGCAAGCAAACAGAGGAAATGACAACCTTCAACTCGGTGTACATGATGGCGGATTCTGGAGCGCGTGGTTCAGCGCAACAAATTCGGCAGTTGGCAGGTATGCGTGGTCTGATGGCCAAGCCGGATGGCTCGATTATTGAGACACCGATTACGGCCAACTTCCGTGAAGGTTTGACAGTATTACAATACTTTATTTCTACCCACGGGGCGCGGAAAGGCCTTGCGGATACAGCACTGAAAACTGCAAATTCAGGCTATTTGACACGCCGTTTGGTGGATGTGGCACAGGATTCTGTGGTTCGGGAGCAGGATTGTGGTACACAAACCGGCATCACCATCACCGACCTGGTTGATGGTGGTGAAGTGATTGAGCCCATGTCTGAGCGTGTGCTGGGCCGTGTGTTGCTGGAAGCCGCGATAGACCCGCTAACGGGTGCTGAAATTGCACCGGCAGGTACCATGATTAATGAAGAGCTGGTTGAACAAATCGAAAAATCAACGATTGATTCACTGCGTATTCGTTCGGTGTTGACCTGTGAAGCGGAAGAAGGCGTATGCGCAACCTGCTATGGTCGCGACCTGGCGCATGGTACACCTGTGGCTATTGGTGAGGCTGTAGGTGTGATTGCGGCACAATCCATTGGCGAGCCAGGCACACAGCTTACCATGCGTACCTTCCACGTGGGTGGTGCAGCGTCACGTTCTACCGAGGCTGCGTCGGTTGAGGCGAAGTTTAGTGGTACTGTTCAATTAGAGCATGAAATTTTGGTGACAGACGCGCAAGGCGTTGATATTGTGATTAACCGCCATACTGAATTGCTTGTGCTGGATAGCAATGGCAAAGAAGTTGAACGTCATCGCATTCCTTATGGCGCGCGTTTGAGTGTGAAAGCAGGGGATAAGGTCAAGCAGGGCACAACGCTCGCGGAATGGGATCCCTACACCATGCCGTTGATCGCGGAAGTGGATGGTAAAGTTCGCTATGTGGATATTGAAGAAGGAAAAACTATTCGTGAAGAAGTGGATGAAGTGACGGGCATGTCCAGTCGTGTGGTGATTCAGGGCTCGGATGCTGCGTCATCTGCGCTTCGCCCACAAATGCATCTGGTTGATCCCGCAAGTGAGAATGATGAACCCATCATTATCGCGCGTACCAATGTTCCAGCGCGTTATTTCTTGTCACCTGGCGCAATTATGAATCGTGAAGATGGTGAAGAAGTTCGCGCAGGTGATGTATTGGCAAGGATTCCACGCGAAACATCGAAAACCAAAGATATTACAGGTGGTTTGCCTCGTGTTGTTGAGTTGTTTGAAGCGCGCAAACCGAAAAACCTGGCCTTTATCGCGGCAGCGGATGGTACGATTGTGTTTGGTAAGGATATTCGCGGTAAACGCCGCATTTATATTGAGCCAGATGATGGTGGTGAAGCGATTGAGTATCAAATCCCTAAAGGCTCGCACATTACGGTACAGGAAGGGGATCATGTCCGCCGTGGTGAGCGTTTGATGGAAGGCTCTCCAGCACCACATGACATCCTGAAAGTGTTGGGTATTGAAGCTTTGGCAACATATCTCACCGATGAAGTTCAGGAGGTTTATCGCCTTCAAGGTGTGAAAATCAATGATAAACATATTGAAGTGATTGTCCGTCAAATGATTCGTCGGGTACAAATTACTGATCCAGGCGCGTCAACGTATGTGGCAGGTGAACAGGTTGAACGTAAACAGGTGATACGCCAAAATCGCAAGCTTGAAGCTGAAGGTAAAGCGCCAGCACGTTTTGAGCCTGTCTTGCTTGGTATTACCAAGGCATCGCTGAATACGGAGTCCTTCATTTCAGCAGCTTCCTTCCAGGAAACCACACGCGTGATTACTGAGGCAGCTTTGGCTGGTAAAGTGGACTGGTTACGTGGCTTGAAAGAAAATGTGATTCTTGGTCGCTTGCTTCCTGCGGGTACGGGGATGGCGGTGCGCAACGCACCCAAACCTCGGGGTGAAGAGGAAGATGAGCTTGTAACAGAGGTCACGGAAACAGAGCCCGTTACAGAAGATGTTTCTGAGGCTGATATTGCAGTTGAAGCGGAATCGCAAGAAGAAGCTTAACTGAACAAGAGGCACCTTAGGGTGCCTTTTTTGTTCTTTCATGGTTATAGTGTTGCCATCGAACAGGAAGAGGTGAGTGATGTTACAGAAGCTTTTTGGTATGTTTTCCAGGGATATTTCCATTGACCTGGGCACGGCAAATACCCTGATTTATGTGCGCGGTGAGGGGATTGTGCTGAATGAACCATCTGTGGTTGCAGTGTATGAAGGTGGTGGTCCTAAAAACAGAAAAGTACTTGCTGTCGGCAATGATGCCAAGCGTATGCTGGGGCGTACTCCTGATGCTATTCGTGCTATCAGGCCGCTTAAAGATGGGGTGATTGCTGATTTTGTGATTACCGAAGAAATGCTGAAACAGTTTATCCGTAAAGTGCATAAACGTGCCTGGGGTATTTCTCCGCGTATTGTCATTTGTGTACCTTATGGTTCAACACCTGTGGAGCGCCGTGCTATTCGTGATTCTGCGCTTAACGCGGGGGCGCGTCAGGTTTTCTTAATTGAAGAGCCTATGGCTGCTGCGATTGGTGCGGACTTGCCTGTGACGGAAGCCAATGGTTCCATGGTTGTGGATATTGGTGGTGGTACGGCTGAAATTGCTGTTATCAGTTATGGTGGTATTGTATATTCACGGTCGGTTCGTGTGGGTGGTGACAAGTTTGATGAGGCCATCATCAATCATTTGCGCCGCAAATACAGTTTGTTGGTGGGCGCGCCAACTGCAGAAAAAATCAAAATGGTTTTAGGCAGTGCTTGCGCGCAAGAGACGCGTTGTGAAATGGATGTCAAAGGGCGCGATTTAATCAATGGTGTACCTAAAAATTTGACCCTGGATGACTCGGATATTCTTGAGGCCTTGATTGAGCCTGTAAATGCTATTGTCGAAGGTGTGAAGGTTTGTCTGGAACAAACGCCACCTGAGTTGTCGGCGGATATCGTTGATAAAGGTATTGTGCTGACAGGTGGAGGCGCTTTATTAACAGGGTTGGACACCTTATTGCGAGATGAGACAGGTTTGCCTGTCACGGTGGCAGATCATCCACTGGATTGTGTTGTGGTGGGTAGTGGCCGCGTGCTTGAAGAACTTGATAAGATGCGTGGCGTTTTATTTGAAGAATGAGCCTGGGGCAAACATCACGCTTTAAACGCGCCCACTTCTGGTGGGTTTCCATCTTTGTTATTGTGGTTGTTTTATCGTTGAAGTTTCCAGTTGGGCAACAATTAAACTTGATGTTTGCGCCTTTATTGCACGCTGTGCAGGCACCCGTGCGTTGGTACCAAGACTTCACATTGTGGATTGAAGACAGGCAGGCATTACAGGCGAGATTACGCACATTAGAACAAGTATTACAACAGCAGCAGGCCTTGCAGCAATTGACAGCAACCTTGAGCGCAGAGAATCGGCAGCTTAGGCAGTTACTCAATATTTCTCAGATTGAACATTATGTTTGGCGTGTTGCGGGGGTGGTAAGCCGAGGCCCTGAACAAAAAAGTCGTCGCTTGATGTTAGCTATTGATGATACACACCCTGACGATGTGGTGGTATCCAAGGAAGGTTTGGTGGGTCTGGTGGATACTGCATCAGAGCATCATGCTGTGATTCGAACCATTTTGGATGCATCAGTAACCGTGCCTGTGACCATGCAACATAGCAGATTGGCAGGCCTGGTGCGCGGCGCGGGGGAATATGTGACGGTTGACTTTGTACCGCTTGATATCGCGCCACAAGTGGGTGATGTGCTTATCACCAGTGGTGCTGGTGGTGTATTCCCTGCGGGGTTACCCGTGGCTAAAGTGACTCAGGTTAAGCCAGTTGAAGGTGGTGTGTTTGCCCAAGTTAGCGCTAGCCCTGTAGCAGCCTGGCAGCGGGATGCATGGCTTGCTGTTGCGACAAAGGACATACCTGATCCTCAGGCTAAAGCCATGCCGCAACCACCAGCACAACCTGTCCAGAAATGAAATATTACATTTTGGCATTGGCCGCATTGCTCGGGCTATTGCTCAACATGAGCCTTGCAGGCACAAACCCTCAGCCAGATTGGAGCCTTGCAATTTTATTGGCCATTGTCTTGAGCAAGCGCGGTACATGGTATTGGGTTTTGCCGTTGATTGGCTTGCATGATTATCTGCTGTTTTGGTCGGTATGGGTGGTATTCCCATATGCGGCTATAGCTGTTGCCTTGCTAAGCTATGTGGATACCAGACTGGCACCAGGGCAGCCACAGCGTTGGCTGGCGCTTGTATTAGGTTGCACACCTCTCTTGTTGGCGGGCGTTGATATTGTCAGTTGGTTGATGACATTAACCTTGTGTACGTGGTTATGGTCGTTTTTATCCACACGAAGAGAAAAGGTTTATGTGGAACCAGCTTGAAATTCGTCAGCGATACAACTGGCGAGTGTACTTGTTTCTCGGGCTTGTCATATTGATGAGCCTGATACTGTTAGGACGCATGATTCAACTGCAATGGATTCAATATGCCAAACATTTCACACAAGCTGAAGAAAATCGTATTCATGTTTCCCCCATTTTGCCCACGCGAGGGGTTATGACCGACAGAAATGGTGTAGGTCTTGCCGTGAATAAGGTATCGTACAAGGTTACACTTATCCCTGAACGGGTAGAACATCTGGATGACACACTTGCTTCAGTCCAGGCAATTTTACATTGGTCCGACAAAAAAATCGCACGTTTAAAAAAGCGTATTGAGCGCTCGCGTTCCGACAGAGCCGTATTGCTTGGAGATCAGTTGCCCTGGTTAGCAGTGGCCCCCCTTGCCGCACGCTTACATCACTATTCAGGTGTGGATGTGGTGGCAGGTACACATCGCGTTTATCCTTATGCCATGCAAAGCGCGCACTTGATAGGTTATTTGTCTCTGGTGCGGGATGTGGATATTGAAAAAGGTTATCTACGCATGGAATATGTGGGGCGCAGTGGATTGGAGCGTGTTTTGGAATCGCGCTTGCATGGGAAGTTGGGATACAAGTATGAAGAGGTCGATGCCAAAGGCAGACGAGTGGCTCTGGTGAAGACAGTACGACCATCCATGGGAGAAAATATTCGCTTAAGTATTGATATGGAACTGCAACAAGTTGCCGCCCAGGCATTGGACGGCAGAACTGGTGCCGTGGTGGTGATGGATGTGCATACAGGTGAGGTTTTAACACTACTAAGCATGCCTGGTTATGATAGCAACAAGTTTATTACAGGTTTGACGGACGAACAATGGAAATCATGGTTGGAAGATGTGGAGAAGCCATTGCTCAATCGTGCGACACAAGCAGCATTTCCACCTGCATCCACCATGAAGCTGGTAACCAGTTTTTCAGGCTTGGAACATGGCATACGTTTGGCGCAAGGTAGCACACAGTGTCGGGGCTATATTGAGCTTGCAGATCGCAAGCTACGGTGCTGGAAGAAAAAAGGGCATGGCAAGGTGGATATGCATAAGTCCATTGTTCATTCATGTGATGTCTATTTTTATGAGTTGGGTGACGAGCTGGGTATGGGCAGGCTTGCAGCTACAGCCAGAGAATGGGGGTTTGGTGAGAAAACAGGTATTCACTTGCCTCCTGAATCTCGAGGTAACATTCCCAAACAGCGACATCCATCGGGCAGGCATTGGTACAGGGGTGAGACCATGATTACAGCCATTGGTCAGGGCTCAACTACTGTGACACCGCTGCAAATGGCACGTTTTGCTGCGGCCATAGCCAATGGAGGCAAGATTCTTACACCACTGCTTGAAGCAGGTCAACCTGTTAAAGTGGTGCGTACATTGGATGTGGATAAGGCCATGCTTAAAAAAGTGCGACAGGGAATGCGGGATGTGGTGGCAGACCCCAAAGGTACGGCATATTGGCAGTTATCCCGCGCGCATTGGACGGTGGCAGGGAAAACGGGCACGGCGCAAGTGGTGAAAATGTCGGATGATGATGAACGCACATTTTCTGATGCCAAGCATCATCAGGACCATGCCTGGTTTATGGGGTATGCGCCATTTGAGCAACCTGAAATTGCTTTTGCGGTGTTTGTTGAACATGGTGGGCATGGTGGTAGTGCGGCAGCCCCTGTAGCAAGAGCAGTGGTTGATTTCTGGGCGGATAAAATGAAAGCACAGCGCAAGCAAGCCAAAGTGGAATAACCTTCATGGATACGTTAAAAAAAGTGGATCACATACTGCTGTTTTGCCTGCTCTGCCTGGCATGTATTGGTATGGCAACATTATATGCCGCGGTACATTCAGGTGATTTATCCATATGGTACAAACAGGGTATGTACTGGCTGGTGGGTAGCATAGTCTTTTTGGTGATGTGCTTTATTCCCTTGCGATGGGTTGGTTTGATGGCCTGGCCTGTGTATCTGATTGCGTTGTTGGCTTTGGCGCTTGTACCTTTGTTTGGTGATGTGCATATGGGTGCCAGACGTTGGCTCGATTTGGGGATAGTGAACTTGCAACCATCTGAATTGATGAAGTGGGCACTGTTGCTGGTGCTTGCGCATTGGTTTGCCACGCGTGAAGCTTCATCCATGAAAGATTTAAGTGTGGCCTTGTTGTGTACCATCATCCCTGCGGGGTTGATTGTGATTCAGCCTGATTTAGGCACAGCGCTGGTCTTGCTATTAGCGGCCATGGCTGTGATTATGGTGGCAGGTTTTCCTTGGAAATGGTTTGTGGGGTTACTGGCAGCAAGCCCTTTTGCGGGTTATATACTGTGGCAAAACATGCATGATTATCAAAAAGGTCGAGTATTAAGTTTTTTGAATCCAGAATCTGACCCTTTGGGTAAAGGATATCATGTGATTCAGTCATCCA
>CAZLES010000008.1:0-17645 GCA_964558615.1 uncultured Zetaproteobacteria bacterium | reverse complement strand
CCAGTTCAAGCAACATGGCATTGAGTAGTTCATCTGCTTGAGCGGCCAGCTTTTTGTCGCGAGGCTTGCGCGCGCGTTGTTGGCGAATCTTCAAAAACTCCTCATGCAATTCTTTGGCTTTTTTGAAATGTTCCAAGGCTGCTTCAAGTTGCTCTTCCTTGGTAATCACTGTTTCTTCCATAGGTGTGCCATCTGGTGTGGCAGTGCGTGCCTTGATGGCCTCAGCCAGTGCTTCAGCGCTCATTTTGGGCTTGGTCTCCATGAAGTCGTCATCATCATCTTCACTTTTGTTCATGCGATTTTCATATTCAGCAATGGCCGCGGCGTTGACTACCTTGTCATCAATATCCAGAATATCCTTGAAATTGGGCTCTTCGCCTAATTCCAATGCTTCATCACGAATTTCAATGACACGTTCGCCCAAATACATGATTTCACGGAAAGTTGCGGGACATAGGCAAATCGCCTCATGCACTTGCATACGACCTTCTTCAATACGGCGCGCGATTTCAATTTCACCTTCACGGGTGAGAAGTTCAACCGTGCCCATTTCGCGCAAGTACATCCGTACCGGGTCATCAACACGAATCACTGTACCCAGAGTAGTGGTATCCGCGCGCAATGCTGAATCTTCTTTGCGCAGTCGATCCTTGCGCATGGCATATTCACCTGTTGGCGCACGTTGTGGATCCACCACTTCAACACCCATCTCAGTGAACAGGTTGATAATGTTTTCAACCTGGTTAGCATCAACCAACCCTTTAGGTAAATGGCTGTTTAACTCATCATAAGTGATGTAGCCTGCTTCTTTGCCCTTGGCCATCAATGTGCCAAGTTCTTTGATTCTTGCTTGATCCGCTTTGCTCATATTTCTATATCCGCCATGCAGTCTTTATTTATTGAGTAGTTGTTTTTGTTGGTTACGAAGAGCCTTGAGTTCTTCATTGATACGCATTTTGGCCGTCAAACCATCTGAACGACGACGCAAATCGTTCAGATATGCCATGTGCATATCAATCAAGAGCAACTGAAACTCATCGTCTTCGACATTTGGTAGGTTTGCCCAGCGTGCTATATTCTGATTGTCGGGGAATTCCCGCATCAATTGTGCCGCTATATCCAATTCGGTGCTTTCATCAACGCCTACCAGCGAAAAGGCCCGGGTGTATATCGGATAAGCAGGGTGGGTGTCAACAAAAAAATGAAAGGCATCTTCGGGCAAACTATGGAAACGTTTGGGTTTTTGTAGTAATGCCGCCATAAACTGGTCGTGCTTGATGGGTGTGACAGATAATTGCGCCTGTGGCCGAGGTCTCAATCCTTGCCTTGGCGAGGGCGCGAATTGAGCGTGTTTTGGCATGGAAAGGTGAACACCGCTTTCTTTTTCAATTTCATTTTGCCATGCCTGACGCAAATAGTTATCGTTCATGTTGGCCAACATCTGGTCTGCCTTTTTTGCCATGCGCGCCTTGCCTTCCGCGCCATCACCAGCCATGTTTTTCAGGCCTTGTATCCATGTTTGCAAGATAGGGCTGGCATCTTCCTGCAAACGCTTTTCAAAAGCCTTCCTCCCTTCTTTTTGCAATAAGGTGTCGGGGTCTTCACCTTCAGGAAGGTATAAAAACTTGGGTGAATGCTCTGCTTTAAGAATAGGTAACATCCGTTCAATAGAGCGCCACGCCGCATTGCGCCCTGCTTTATCACCATCAAAGCAAAACACAGGGCTTTCATGCAGCCTGAGAATCATGCGCAGTTGGGATTCGGTGATGGCAGTACCCAGTGGCGCAACGGCAAAGTCCAGGTCATGGGATGCCATGGCAAGGACATCCATATAGCCTTCAACCACCACCAGCATGTGATGTTTGCGTATGGACTCCCTATGTTCGGAATAACCGTAGAGCAGGTGCGACTTATGATAAAATTCGGTTTCGGGGGAATTGAGATATTTGGGCTCACCATCGCCTAATATACGTCCGCCAAAACCTACCACACGACCTTGTTTATCACGAATGGGAAACATGACCCGGTGACGGAACCTGTCGGCAAAACCACGTTCATTTTGAATCAGGACACCTATGGCTTCCAGGCTTTTGAGTGTTTTGATATCATCACCAAAACAGCGCTTCATAAAACCATAGCCTGCGGGCGCATAACCGAGCTGGTATTTTTGAACCAGGGTAGGAGAGAGGTTTCGTTTGGCGAGATAGTCACGCGCAAGTTTACCTTCATCGCCTTGTAAGGTGCGTGAAAAGATACCGGCAACTTTATTCAGTAATTCCAGCCCATATTTTTTGCGGGCAGCTTCTTTGGGGTTAACAGGTTTGCTGTCAGGGATAGACATGCCTGCTTTGTGCGCCAGAAATTCAACCGCTTCAGGGAAGGTGTACCCATCATGCTTTTGTAGAAAAGTTAGGGCATTGCCTCCAGCGCCACAGCCAAAACAGTAATACATTTGCTTATCCACAGACACCGAGAAAGATGGTGTTTTTTCATGATGAAAAGGGCATAATCCCAGCAGATTTGCTCCAGAGGGCTTTAAATCGACATGGCGGGATATGATTTCTGCCAAATCAGTTCGGGAAATAAGCTCGTCAAGGAATGTGGAAGAAAATTGTGCCATGCCCCAGTTTATAGGGGATGTGCATGACAAATTCAACTTTGGTGATGCGTTGACGCCTTGGGAAGGGCAGAGACAACTTGATTGCGCCCGCCCTGTTTGGCTTGATATAACGCTTCATCAGCCCGTTTTAGCCACGCGGCAATGGTTTCATTTGCTTGCCGTTCTGCCACGCCAAGGCTGATTCTGACTTCAATGTTTCCATGCTGTGTCGGGAATACAGTCCGCGCGACTTCTTGGCGTATTTTTTCTGCCAGGGCGATGCCTTGAGCCAGGTGGGTTTCAGGCAAGACAATGCAAAATTCTTCACCCCCAAGGCGGGCCACCATATCCGTGCTGCGAACCGCAACTTTTAAGATTTGCCCCAGCTTTTTGAGTACGGCATCACCAGCATCATGTCCGTGTTGGTCATTGATGTGTTTAAAGTGGTCAATATCGAGCATGAAAAGGGTGGTTGTTTGTGTTTTTAAAGTGGAAAAAAATTCTCGTAATTTACGGCGATTCCCCAAGCCTGTTAAAGGGTCGTTTTTTGCCTGGGCTTCAGCATGCTCCAGGCGCCTGGATAAATCATTCATTTTTTCGACTTGAGTGGTCAGGGTTTGTTTGACATGCTGACTGGCGTGCTGAAGCTTGTTTCCCGCCTGGAGAATGCTGCTTCGCGCCTTGCGAAGCAATGCCTGAGCCTGAGCAGGGTCGCTGGGTAAATCTTGTTCCAATACATCCTGTGCCGCTTTTAGTTCAGGAGAGTCCGCGCCGACCTCACTCAACACATCGTCCATGGCGAGTATGGATTGCTTTAATGCTGATGTTAGCAGATTGAATTCGAGTATCAGTTTGTGATGATGTTGCAAGTATTCACGCAAACATGTTTTAAACTGATCAAAGTTGGTGACTAAATCGTTTGTATCAGGCGGTGCTTTCCCTAACAGGTCAAAACCATGACGTACCGTAGTCAGTGCCAGAGGCAAATCCTGTTGAGCAGCATCAATCAGTGTTTTTCGTTCTTGGGCATGTTGCTTGAAACGGTGAAACAAGGATGTGTTATCATCTGTATGATGAGCCTGTTTGAGTAATGCGCCATGTTCAGCATCAAATAATAGCGATAAAAGGTTTTGTACACGGGTATATACATCAGGGTCAATGCAGGGTGTGCGTTGAAGATGTTCAAGCAAAGCGAGCATACGCCTTAACAAGGCACGCATGTCATGTTCATGAGTCTTGTTGCTTAACACGACAGGGCGTAAAGTGTCCAGGCCATTTAGAAGTTCATCAATGGTTTGCTGCTTGGTTTGCACAATGTTCTCCTCGGATACATCAGGATTAACAGGTCTTTGAAAATACAAGCAGCTATGATGCCATTTTTGGGATGCCAGTATGTTGTTCAGGGTTGATTTGCCTTTGTGCTTGTTTCATGCTTGGCACCAGATTTTTTTCTGGAGAGTTTATTATGGCTTTAGTTGCATCCATTTATAAAGGTGAGTTTTCACTGCCTGATTTTACACTCAACGACCCTCAAGGCGTTGCATATTCCCTTCAAGAGCAAATGGGAGAACATGGCCTTGTCATTGCTTTTACTTGTAATCATTGTCCGTATGCGATTGCGGTTTGGCCGCGCCTGATTCGCCATGCGAAAACCATGAAAAGTATGGGTATCAATACAGTTGCGATTAACCCTAATATTCATCCAGATTATCCTGAAGATGGCGTGGATGCCATGCAGGAGAAAATCAAGGAGTGGGGTATTGACTTTCCCTATTTGGTGGATGAAACACAGGAAGTTGCCAAGGCTTTTGACGCGCAATGTACACCTGATATTTACATGTTTGACAAGCGTGGCGAGCTCTACTACCACGGTCGCATTGACGACTACTGGAAAGATGAAAGCAAGGTTACACAAGAAGAGCTGTTGCCAGCAGCGCAAGCTTTAGTGGCAGGAAAGCCAGCGCCACAGCCACAGCACCCGACCATTGGTTGCTCTATCAAGTGGCGGGATTAAGGAAGGCTGGCACAGGCTCTGGCTGGTATCATGAAAAGGCTGCATTTGCAGCCTTTTTTATGGTTGCGATACAGTTTCGAGTTGCTCCAAACACTTGACCACTTCTTCAGATAACCCTGATATGGCATCAACTTTTTGTATGGCCGCTTCAACTTCCCCTGAGTTGTACAGTGATACGGCTTCTTTTGCCATGCTATGCATTTTTGCGTGTGGTGCTTCCAGCGCTTTAAATGCGGGATTTGAACCATAGTGTGCCTTGCCATCCACATCATACCATTTACCCAGGCGGCAGTTGTGATGATCGGTGACTTCGCTGATGTCAATATGCCCACGACCAAGAATCATATCGACCAGGCGTTTTTTCCAGAACATATGGTCGCTTTTGGCCAGTTGAATGACGGCATCCGTGATTTTTAGCTCGGAAAACTCCGCCAAATCTTGTCGAAGCATGGCATCCATGGCATCGGTTTGATCCAAAATTTCTGAAGCCTGGATGCCCATGTTTCTGGCATCGCTGGAGCTGGCTGTTACACCTTCTGCAATTTCGGCGGAAGCTATGGTTTGATCTTTGGTAGCCTGGTGAATGCCATACACACTCTCATCAACCTTCTCCATGCCGCTGACAATGGATGTCATGGCGGTTTGCCCCAGCTCAACAACGCTTGAGGCATGGTGAATGCTGTCGGACATTTCTTCCATTTGCTCTACGACAGTGGCGACGGCCTTTTGAATGTTATCACTTTTTTCCACAATATTATCAGCCGCATCTTTGGTTTGATGTGAAAGCTGCTTGACCTCACCCGCGACAACCGCAAAGCCGCGCCCCGCATCACCAGCGCGCGCTGCTTCAATGGTTGCATTCAATGCAAGCAGGTTGGTTTGGTCTGATATTTTACGGATGGTGGATAGTAGCTGGTCAATTTCCTGAGATACATGAGAAAGACGGCGCACTTCTGTGGTAACTTCATTCATTTTTTCTGTGGTAGAGCCAATAACATCCCTGACCTTATCCATGGCTTCTGTTCCTTCGCTAACAGCTTGTTTGGCTTCAGCACTTTGCTCGCCGACCTTATCCGCTTGCTCTGCCATCATTTGTACGGTGATACTCATTTCTTCAGTTGCAGCAGCCATGGTCTCCGTGCGGCTGGCAACACCATCAGCCGCTTGCTGCAATTTTGCCATATTGATGGTGCTTTCAAACCCTGCGATAGATAAATTGACTTTATCTTTGAGTTCTTTGAGTTGCATGCCGTCTAACCATGCAAGCATATCATTGGCTGGCTCCGCCAAGGGATTTTCCTGACTGACACGGTAGGTAAAATCACCACTCCTTACAGCATTAAAAAGTGCTTCGATTTCGGCTTGATGTTCTGAAGTCATTTCTTGCATCATGGCTCTCCCTGAAAAATGATTGTTTGTGTCGCTATTTAAAATTCATATCACACAAGTCATAAGTGGATGTCCATCAGGCAAGCAAAAGAGATGCCACTATTGAGACTTTTGATTTTTTAGGCAGGTTGCGCCCATAATTTTCAGGGTTGTATCCCTTTTGGAGTGTTTTTTAGATGAGTGTTGGATGTGTAATGAAAGGTATTGTTATTGCCGTGGTGCTGGCTTTGGCTGGTTTTTTTGTGGCACCTGTATTGGGATTGGATAAAGATGTGCCTGTTGGTTCGTTGGTGGCCGTAGGCTTGTTTGTAGGTTATTTGTTGGGTGCTTGGGTGACTTTCATGGGCGGTAGAGCGGAACATGGTAAAAAGGCAGATCGCTCCAATGTGTTGTATGTTGGTAATATCCCGTTTAAGGCGCGTGAAGATGAAGTACAACGTTTGTTTGAAGTTTATGGTGTGGTCAAATCAGTGCGTTTGGTACGGGGCGGCCCCAGCCGCCGGCCTAAAGGGTATGGTTTTGTGGAGATGGGTTCTGCTAGAGACATGAAAGCAGCACTTGTCTTAAATGGTGAAGATTTTGCAGGCCGCAAGCTTCGCGTCAACATAGCCCGGGAAAAGAAATAGGGTTTCTATGGTTTATATTGAAAAGTGTGCCCAGCGCTTTGGCCAGGGCGCGCGAAACTCCAACTGCTTGTTTGTAACAGGGTGACGCAGGCGCAAACGCCACGCATGCAAGGCCAAGCCTTTACCATGGATGTCTTTATAGGCTTTTAGCTCTTCCTTGCTGGCATATTTAGGGTCGCCCAAAATGGCATGTCCTTCCTGCTGAAGTTGTACGCGAAGTTGATGTGTACGACCGCTATGGGGTTGTAAAGCGACCAGGCTGTATGCCCAGTCGTTATATTTTTGAAGTAAAATGGTTTGTAAGTCTGTGACGGCTTCCTGGCCTTCGTCAGCGCTAACTACCATGCGTTCCCCGCCTTGAGTTATACCCTTTAATAGTTTGGATTGCATGCGGCCGGCATATGGGTAGGGATGGCCGCTGACCCAAGCCCAGTAGGTTTTATGGATGTGATGTTTGCGAAAGCTATCGGTGAGTTTACGCAGACTATGCAAGTTTTTAGCCAGTAACAAACAGCCGCTGGTATCTCTGTCCAGGCGATGCGCCAAACGGAGTTCGGGAAGATTGCGCTGAATTTTGAGGCGCTCAATCAAGCCTGAATCATGCCTGCTACCACTATGTACCACCAGCCCTGCGGGTTTGTCCAAGACCAGCAAATCATGATCTTCATATAATGTTGTGAGGTTATGCAGAGGCGCATGTTGCTGTGCTTTTTGATGGGATGAACTACCCTGACTTTGCCTTAGGCTTAGGGGCAAAAATATGTGATCACCTGTATGAACGCGTGTTTCAGGTTTGACGCGTTTGCCATTGAGGCGCACATTTCCCTTGCGTATCAGCCGCATGATAAGTGTACGTTTTTCGGCGCCAAGCTGGCGTATCAGCACACGGTCCAGGCGGCTTCCACCCTCATTTTTATCAATCACAAGATGGTGAGGTTGCTCTTTTGAAGGTTTTGGACTTGTCAATGTCGCTCCTGTTTGCTTTAATGTGCCCGATTGTACATGTGTTCCACGTGTGTGACGATATTTGCGATAAAGTATCGTATATCTGACGAAAAACAACGCGGTTGATGTGCGTTGAGAAGTCAAACGCTTCATTTTGTCAGGTGGTTTTGGGGAGTGAGTCGGTTTTTTGTTTAAGGGCTCACCGTCACAACACAGTGTTGAGCTATGCGCAATTAATAAAAATAGAAGCCGCCTGACGGTCTGAAATGTTTTGAATTTGATGGGTTTAAGTGTGTTTGTAGTGGTGCACATTTAAGCTACAGAATTGATTAAAAAGCTTTTTTAAGCTTTTTTCATGCTTTACGCGTCAGCGGTAAGGAAGCCGCAATGAAGAAGTTGATGCTTATCAATGCCTCTCATGAGGAAGAAAGTCGTGTTGCCATTGTTGAGGATGATTTTTTACAAGAGCTTGATATTGAATCCTCACACAAGGTCTTAACCAAGGGTAATATTTACAAGGCCAGAGTCACCAAAGTTGAGGCCAGCCTGCAGGCTGCGTTTGTTGAATATGGTGCTTTACGCCAAGGTTTTTTGCCTTTGAGCGAGATTCATCCTGATTATTGGAAAGATGGTGTTGATAAAACACAAGACCCAAGAAACGTAAATATTCAGGATGTGCTGGAAGCCAAGCAGCAAATGCTGGTACAAGTGGTCAAGGAAGAGCGTGGTAACAAGGGCGCTGCGATGACCACCTATATTTCGCTTGCTGGTCGTTATCTGGTGCTCAGCCCCAATACAGCTCGTGGCGGGATTTCTCGCAAACTGCCGGATGAAGTGCGGCGGGCGCTTAAAGATATTTTGGCGCAGCTTAATGTGCCTGAACATATGGGTTTAATTGTACGCACTGCGGGGCGCGACCAGAAACTTGAAGCGTTGGAGCGCGATTATACCTATTTGCAGCGATTGTGGGATGAAATTCGTATCAAAGGTGGCTCTACACCTGCACCAGCATTGATTTACCTTGAAGGAGACATGGCAACTCGTGCCATCCGGGATCATTTCAGCGATGATATCCAGGAGATTTGGGTGGATAACCATGAGGTTTACACGCGCACGAAGGATTTTGTGCACGCGGTATTGCCGGGTAAGGAAAAGCTGGTCAAATTATACCGTGGCAAGAAGCCGATTTTCAGGCATTATGGTATTGAAAGCCAATGTGAACAAATCCATGAGCGTGAAGTGCGTTTACCATCAGGGGGCTCGATTGTATTTGATCCAACCGAGGCACTAACCTCGGTGGATGTCAATTCATCACGTTCAACAGGGCGAAAACACATTGATGATACCGCGTTGGATACCAATCTGGAAGCAGCGCGGGAAATTGCGCGTCAACTCCGCATTCGCGACATTGGTGGTTTGGTGGTTGTTGATTTTATTGATATGGCCAATCGCAAGCATGGGCAGCAAGTTGAGGAAGAGCTACGTCTTGCTACAGCCAAAGACAAAGCCCGGGTGCAGTTTGCCAGAATTTCCCGCTTTGGCCTGCTGGAAATGTCCCGCCAGCGTTTGCATCCTTCGGTGCGGGAGACAACCACGGAAACCTGCCCGCGTTGCCAGGGCCGAGGCTCAATCTTAACAGTTGAATCCATGGCATTACAAATGCTTACTCGCATGGAAGACCTGGCCGAAAAAGGCAAGAAGCCCAAACTGGTGGTGCAGGTGCCATCGGATACGGGTGAGTATTTGATGAACCATAAACGCGACCATATTGCGCGTGTGGAAGAGATGTATGATGTTCAAATATCCTTACAGATTCGCCCTGATTTGGTTGTGCCGCATTATCGTATTGAAAGACACTGGCGCGATGAAACACAGGACAGGCTGGAAGTTCTGGAAGACACCATGAAGGGCAAGAAGCCGCAGCGGGTTGCACGCAAACTGGCAAAAATGAAGCCTGTGGTTGGTATTCCCAAGCCCTTACCAGAACGCAAGAAGAAGAGTTGGCTGGCAAGCTTGTGGGAATTACTGTTTGCCAAAAAAGAAGAGCCAGTCAAACAAGGGAGAAAAAAAGGGCAGCAACGCAAACGTAAGCGTACAAACGGCAACAAAAACAAGAACAACTCAAAACACCCGAACGCGGCCAAGCAGGGAAGTGGTAAACCAAACAATGGTGAAGAAGGGCAAAAACGTCGTCGTCGTCGCCGTCGCAGGCCTGCAAAGGCCAAGGCGGAAGCTTCGTCTGCTCCATTGCCTGACCAAGACAAGGCGGATTCCAGGCAGGAAGCGCAGGCCGTTGAGTCATCATGATAAACGCAGGTTTTGGTGACTGAACGAGAGATTCAAACGTGGGAGATTGCGGAAGCCAATCATGGTGAACGCATAGACCAGGTGCTTGCTACCTATTCAGGCCTGACCAGGGCTCGTGTGCAACAGCTTTTGGATGAAGGTTGTATATGGCGGCAAGGTCAGCAGGCGCAAAAGCTTAAACGCTCTCTTCGGGTAACCTTAGGCGAGGTTTATTGCATGCGGCTGCCAGCGGCAGAGCCGATGTTGCTTGAGCCTGAATCCATACCGCTGGATATTTTATTTGAAGATGAACACCTGATTGTGGTCAACAAGCCTGCAGGCATGGTCGTGCATCCATCACATGGTCACGATACAGGTACATTGGTACACGCGTTACTTTATCATTGTGACAGCTTGCCGGGCATCAATGGTGTGGAACGTCCTGGTATTGTACACCGTCTGGATAAAGATACTTCCGGTAGCCTTGTGGTAGCTAAAACAGAAGCGGCACACCAAGGTTTGTCCAGGCTTTTTGCCACGCATGATTTACAAAGGGAATATGTGGCATGGTGCAGGGGGTCTCCGCGCTGGGTCAATAAGCGTATTGTTTTACCCATAGGCAGGCATCCACACCACAGGCAGAAAATGGCGGTGGTGGCTGGCGGCAAAGAAGCCGTGACCGATGCAACGCTGGAAAAAAGGTATCATGAATATTTTTGTCGAATCAGGTTGCGCTTGCATACAGGCCGCACGCACCAGATTCGTGTGCACTTAAGCCATGAGCAAGTGCCTGTTTTGGGTGATGCTGTGTATGGGAGAAAGTTTAACCCGGGCAAAAGCATTGCCGAACCCGCATATTCGGCACTTCAGTATTTGAGCCGTCAGGCTTTGCACGCGGAGGTGTTGGGATTCCAACACCCTGTTACAGCAGAGCAGATATATTGCAAGGCACCGTGGTCTGAAGAGTTGCAATATTTGGATGAAGCATTACAGGGGTTGTCTTGATGTTTTACACCTCACTATTGATGGCAAGGCATGGGATTCAGGCGGTATTCAGTGACAGGCAAGGCGGTGTGAGCCAGGGAGCATTTGAAAGTTTAAATCTTGGCTTTGGCCTGGGTGATGAAGTTGCTCATGTACAACACAATTTACACATGCTTTGTCAAATGGCTGGTATGCCTTCACCGCATCAGGCCAGACAAGTCCATGGCACACAAGTTTTAGTGTGTTCAGGTGCTGGTAAACATCATGAGCAGGATGCGGATATTTTGATAGCCAGGGAGCAAGGTGTGGCTTTGGCCGTGCGTACAGCAGATTGTTTGCCTGTTTTGCTGGCAGATAAACAGGCAGGTGTGATTGCCGCTGTGCATGCGGGGTGGCGCGGTACAGTGGCCAGGATTGCTGAACAGGCATTGGCCAGAATGTTGGCATATGGGGCTGAAGTCGAGCGAATACAGGCAAGCTTGGGGCCATGCATCGCTCCTTGCTGTTTTGCGGTGAGTGATGATGTCGCAGAGCAGCTTTGCGATGCGTGTAGTCAAAATGTGACACTTCATCAAGATGGGAAAACCTATGCGGATTTGGCAAAAGCAAACTATGTCCAGTTGCTGAGCTTTGGCGTAAATACTGAAAATATAGAGCTTTCCAGGCACTGCACTGCTTGTTGCAAACAACCAGGCTTTTTTTCTTATCGCAGGGATAAGGGTAAAACAGGACGACAGTTAAGCATGATTTGTCTATCTTAGGTTGCCCAATGCTGGGGAACAACTTAAGCTGTCGATAATGTTACGCTTTCTTATGTCTTTGCTTTGCTGCGTCATATTCCCCATCTCCTTGACTTGGGCAGAGCAGGACGTGCCAGAAAATATGCGTGTGTATATTGAAGATGATGTTGTTTATTGTGATATACAAACGTTTTCCCGGGAGTCTTATATCTTGAAGGTGATTGGTTCAGGCTCTCCCATGACAGTGATTTGGCAATTCGATGTGGTACAAACACGCGATTATTGGCTGGATAAAACGGTGGCTTCTGTGCGTTTGGGCAGACAAGTGATTCCGGATTTGGTGACCCAGCATTGGTTGATGCGTGATTTAAGTGGTGGTGTGGTGAAATACGCGGATTCCGCGCATGAAGCCATGCGTTTTTTAACGAGTATGCGGCATGTTGCTGTGGTTGATGTGTCTGTGCTTGAAGCCGAGCAAAGCTACGTGTTGGAAGCAACATCCTATATGTATGAGGGGGAAGAAGAGGAAGAAGACTGGTGGTCATCATGGATGGATTGGGGCGAGGATATGGGTGCGGTTGAACTTAAGCTGCCAGAGCAAGCCAACCATGAATAAACCGTCACAAGACTGGTCCTTTTATGTCATAAGGATGTCTCCTTTTGCTTTGGTGTTGCTGTTGCTGGGTGTCATTGTTTATGTGTGGCCAAGCGCTGATCATTTTGGGCCGACTTATCTCAACTGGATCAATATTGGCTTGTTATCGCTGTTGACCATGATGGTTTTTATCTTCGGTGTGTACAATTTTAAACGCGGCAGGGAAGAAAGTGCGGGGTTCAATTTAAGAGCCAAACTGGTGGCAGCCATGGTGCTGATGGTGTTGCTGCCATCACTGATTTTGCAAGTAACAGCAAACCAGGTTATCAATAAAGGTTTTGATGTCTGGTTTGATGTGCGGGTTGATGCCCTGCTGGACAAGGCCATGAAACTGGCTCAGGGATTTTATGAAGATGTGGAATCCGAGATGGAGTTTTCATTGGGGCAGGTGATTAGCGAGCATGACTTCCCCACACTTGAGCCTACACCTTTAGGTAGTCTTGTCCTGAATCAATACATGGAAAAACTATTGCATAAATATGCATGGGACAGGCTGGAGTTGTTTGATGCCTCAGAGCGACTTGTGGCTACGGTTGAGCGTGTTCATTCCAATTCGTCTTTTGGTAATATGAAAACACGACCTGTTTCTGATGCGGGGCATTTGAGCATTGCACTTGGTCGCTACACCATTGATCACGAGATACGACAGGATGGTGAATATGTCATTGGCTATCTTCCCATCTTTACACAGCGCCGTTTGGTTGGTCTTTTTCGCGCTGAAGTCAGGCTTCCCGCTGATATTACAGCCACTGCCCGAAGTATTGAATCAGATTATCGAACCTACCAGGAGCTTAACAGACACAGGCAGGGTATCCAGGAAACATTTATGCATATCCTGATGATTGTGATGATACTGGTGGTGTGTATTGCAGGTGTGTTTGCCTTACTGTTTGCACGCAGACTAACAGCGCCTGTGGAAGAGCTGGCATCAGCGTTAAAGCAGGTTGAAGCAGGTGATTTTGATGCCCTGGTTGAAGTGGATACCAAAGATGAGCTGGGTTCATTGGCGGAATCTTTTAATAGTATGATTGCCAGGCTTAAATATAACATGGAAACATTAACCAAAACACAAAGTGAGCTCACCCAGGCCCTGATTAGCAGTCGGCAACGGCAGTATGTCTTGGAAAACTTGCTGTCCAACCTGCACAGTGGTGTGATTTTGCTGGATGCCAAGGGGGAAATTCGTTTGATGAATGATACCTGCAAAACTTTACTGATGTTCCCTAAAGATAAAGAAGACAAAACATCCATGTATGATTTTTCAGAGGCGCACCTTAAACCTGTGCTGGAATTTTTTAGAACCCTGCAAACGCAGGAGCTTGAGGATTTGCAGCAGGAATTGATTGTTACTTACGGCTTGCAAACAGTAAGGATTTTGGCCAGAGGTACACTTTTGGGTGGGCAGGAAGATGTGTTTTCGGGTTGGTTATTGGTGTTTGATGATGTGACTCAGCTTGCAGAGGCGCAAAAACACAGAGCCTGGGCGGAAGTAGCCCAACGCCTTGCCCATGAGATTAAAAACCCGCTGACACCGATTAAGCTGTCCACCGAGCGTGTCAAAAGGCGTTTTCGTGAACAGGTGGACGATGTCAATGTTTTTGATACTTGTACAGATGCCGTGATTACACAAGTGGAGCGTCTGCAGCGCTTGCTGGCGGATTTTTCAAACCTGGCTACCTTGCCGAAACCCAAAATGGAAAAAGTGTCCATTGCTTCTTTGCTGCAAGAGCTCAGAGAGTTGTATAGCCCCTATCCCAATTTGATTTTTGAAGGTATGCCTGAGGGTGAGGTATATTGCGATGTTGACCAGATTCGGCAAGTCCTGATTAACTTGATAGATAATGCTCTGGCAACTAGGGCACAAGTTCGTGTTTATGTGGAAGTTACGGATGAAGATACACGGTTTTATGTTCAGGATGACGGGCCTGGTATTGATGAAAATGTAAGAGAGCATATCTTTGAGCCATATTTCTCGACCAAAATGGAGGGTAGTGGCTTAGGCTTGGCTATTGCGCAGAGGATTTCGGAAGAACATCATGGGCAATTGTTGTTGCTTTCGGCAGTATCGCCAACACGCTTTTGCTTGAGGCTGCCACATGTGCAGCCCCATCACGCCAGGGAGGATGAAGCATGACCATTCAGATATTGATTGTTGATGATGAACAACCCATTCGTGAATCTTTGAGCGGCTTATTTGAGGATGAAGGTTATTTGGTAAGTACGGCAGCTTCTGGTGAGGAAGCGGTGGCGAGGTTTCGCAAAAGTCCCGCGGATTGTGTGTTTCTGGATATTTGGATGCCAGGTATTGATGGTTTAGAAACCATGAGTCGCCTGAAACAAATCAACCCTGATGTGCCTGTTGTGATGATGTCTGGGCATGCAACCATTGATACCGCGGTTCGCGCGACCAAGCAGGGTGCTTTTGATTTTATTGAAAAGCCGTTTTCTCTGGATAAATTGTTGATTATTCTAAGGAATGCTGTGGAGAAGCAGCGGCTGGCATTGGAAAATTCGGACTTAAAACAGGAAATCAAGAAAGATATTCCACAGTTTATTGGTCAAAGCAAGGCTATTGCTGCTGTACGCAGACGTCTGGATAAATGTGCTGGTAATGAGCGGCATATTGTATTGCAGGGTGAACATGGGGTTGGTAAATCCATTGCCGCGCGCATTCTTCATGAACAGTCGCCACGGCGAGACGCGCCATTCCTGACATTTAATGCATTGGAAAAAAGTGAGGAAGAGATAGATGCGGCGCTATTTGGCTATGAGCGAGGGGCGTTCGCAGGCGCATTGCAGACCAAAAGAGGGCGTTTGGAAGCGGCACACCAGGGCACACTGTTTTTTGAAGAGATTTCAGACATTCCTGTCGCCATTCAGGAGAAAGTGTTGCAGGTGATGCAAGAGCACAGGCTGAAAAGGCTGGGAAGCTCCAGATATGTGGCTTGTGATGTTCGTGTTATTACGGGCACAAGGTTTCCCAAGGAGCAGATGCTGGAAGAGGGTAAGGTTTTAAGGAGCTTTTATTCACAGTTGCATACAACCATTATTGATGTACCACCTTTAAGGGAACGCGCGGAAGATATTCCTGAGTTGTTGCAGATGCTGGTTGCCGAGCAGGTTGCACGTCTGGGAGGGCAGCCTGTAAAGTTTTCAGATGAAGTGATTGAGGCGTTGCAAGGCTATACATGGCCAGGCAATGTGCGTGAATTGAGAAATTATGTTGAGCGCTGCCATATTTTACGTTCAGGCAAGACTTTCACCAGGGAGACCATGTTGCCTGTGGATACGGATGTGCAGCAAACCTTGTCTTTTTCATCCGTGCCTGATGATACGGTGCTTTTGGATGGCTTTCACGATGCGCGCAAACGTTTCGAGAGTAGTTATATTCTGCATCATTTGAATAAAAACAATTGGAATATCAGTAAAACAGCCGCAGATATTGGTATGGAAAGAAGCCAATTGCACAGAAAAATCAAAACCCACGGCTTAACCGCGCCACACAAGTCAAACAAATGAATATTTTGATTTTGGGAGCTGGAGAGGTTGGCTTTCACATTGCGATGCGGCTGGCAAGTGAAGGTCATGATGTGACCGTAGTGGACAGCGACAAGGAGCGTATCCAGCGTGTCTCGGATACCATGGATGTGCGTACTGTGCTTGGGCATGCGGCACATCCGTCAGTACTTGAACAGGCAGGGGCTGATAACGCGGATTTATTGATTGCGGCAACGGCCAGTGATGAAACCAATATGCTGGCCTGCCAGGTCGCCCATTCCCTGTTCAAGGTGACAACAAAAATGGCGCGTATTCGTGAGCCGGATTTTGCCAACAGCAAGAAGTTGTTTGGCCGGGACGAGTTGCCCATTGATTTGATTATTTCCCCTGAGCATGAAGCGGCAAAGGCCATTGTGAAGCGTTATCAGGTGGCATCTGCCATGGACGCGCAAGGCTTCGCGGATGATAAGGTACAGTTGTTGGGCATGATGATTCGACCTAAGAGCTTATTGGCAGGATTAGCGCTGGAAGAGCTTGCTGAAGTGACGGGGGATAAGCGTATTTATGTGGTGGCACATGAGCATAATGGCAAATGGAAAGTACCCACTAAAGATACAGTCTTGTTGGCAGGTGATAGCGTTTATTTGGCTGTAAGCAGCGCGCAGGTGGATAGCGTGATGGAGATACTGGAGGGGTGCAAGCAAGACAGGAAAGTGCAGCGTAATGTGATGCTTGTCGGTGGTGGCAATGTGGGTTTTGCTGTTGCGCAGGCCCTGGAGAATATGGGCGTTTCCATCAAGATGGTGGAATACAATCAGGAGCGTGCTTCCTGGATAGCGGATCAACTATCGTCAACGGTGGTATTGCATGGCGATGCTTTGGACAGGGACTTGCTGGAAGAAGAGGCCATTGCAAGCATGGATGATTTCTTGGCGTTGACCAATGATGATGAAACCAATATTTTGAGTAGCTTGATTGCGCGCAAATACAAGGTTCCGCATGTGGTGACATTGGTGAATCGTGCCATTTATTCGGACCTGGTGCGCGAGATTGGTTTGGATGTGATTGTATCTCCACGATTTACAACCGCTGCTTCAATTTTAAGGCATGTGCGCAAGGGACGTATTCTTGGCATGTCACCTTTGGGTGATGGTACATTGGAAGTGATTGAAGCCGAAGCGCTGGAAACCGCGGCCATTCTGGATGCTCCACTCAAAGATTTGCGGCTACCGAAGGATACAGTCATTGGCGCGGTGGTTCGTGATGAGCAAGTGATTATCCCCGATGGTGCAACCCAAATTGAGCCCAATGATCATGTGGTATTGGTATCGCGTGCTGAATCAATTCGGGCAATTGAGGCATTGTTTGAAGTTCGTCTTGAATTCTTTTAGGGAAGTTGTTTAGACATGCATCCTAGAGGTGTTGTTTGGACATTGGCTGTGCTGATTATTTTGTTCGGCTTTGGTATGCTGGTACCAGCCCTGGTCGCTGTATATTATGATTCAGGGCATGCTGATGAGTTTTTGCTGGCAGGCCTTTTGGTCGCCATGCTGGGCGTGCTGCTGATGAGTTGGGCAGGGGATGCTCCTAAGCAACTCAGTCATAAAGATGGCTTCCTCATTGTAGCTTTGGCATGGGTGGTACTTTCGTTGCTTGGCTCTGTTCCTTTTATCACCACGGGTGTTACGCCTAGAATTATTGATGCCTTATTTGAGTCCACTTCGGGATTGACGACAACAGGGGCAACCGTACTCTCAGGTTTAGATAGTATGCCTAAAGCTATTTTATTCTGGCGTTCTATGCAGGAGTGGTTAGGAGGTATGGGTATCATCGTTTTGGCGGTGGCTGTGATGCCATTGTTGGGCGTGGGTGGAATGCAGTTGTTTAAAGCTGAAACACCAGGGCCTGT
>CAZLES010000007.1:0-18844 GCA_964558615.1 uncultured Zetaproteobacteria bacterium | reverse complement strand
CGGTAGGTGAAGCCAATGCAGTCGTGATTGCCTATGATACAGCATTGGCAGCAGACCCTACGGCAGCAGGGCAACAGCAACAAAATGTTGATGCCATGAATACCATTGCCAATGCATCAGGCACGGATATTGCAAACAATGCAACGGCAATATCTACGCGTGGTGTCAATATTTCAGAAATTGGCTTGACTTATGGTTATGCCATCAATGATGAGTTGAGTGTGGGTGGTGTGATTAAATATATGAAAGCAGATATTATTGCGGCAGATGCGAAGATATTTGCGCAAAATGGTAATATTAACATTGATAAAAATAATGTGGAGAGCAGCACAGACTTTGGGCTTGATCTGGGCGTGATGTACAGGGTGCCGAGTTGGCAGCTTGGTTTAACAGTGCGTAATTTGAATACGCCATCGTTTGAGCATTCTGGAGCAAATACATTTTCAGGTAAGCCTTATACTTATAAGTTAAAGCCACAAGCCAAAGTAGGCGCTGCATGGATACCTACAGACACGATAACTGTGGAATTGGGCTATGACTTAACCAAGAATGATGGACCGGTAGCATCAAGTCAGTCGCAATACTGGAATGTAGGCGCAGAATGGGATGTGTTTAATGTTGTAGCATTGCGCTTGGGCGCGTTTCAAAACACGGCGCAAACAGATATAGGTTTGGTACCAACATTGGGCTTAGGCTTTAATTTATGGGCTGTGAGGGTTGATATTGCAGCAGCCAGGTCAACCAAGAATATAGATTTGAATGGCAACAGTGTGCCTGCATATTTGGCAGCTGGTATTGCCTTGTCGTCAGATTTCTGATTGATTTCAATATGTTAGACAACAGAAAAAGGGCGGCTTAAACCGCCCTTTTTTATGACCGCAAAAACAATGTTTGTTTTTTATGTTTTTTCTGTTAGAAATCGCCTCGCAAAAAAGAAGGGGGCTCTTTTGGAAGGGGATGTTCCTGTGTTAGACAGTAGTCTTGAGCAAGCTTTTGAAATACGCTTGATTTTACTGTGGCAGGCCATCACCGTTTTGATTGCGAGTTTACTGGCTGCTCTTTTTTCGCTACCTTGGTTGAGTGTTTTGATAGGTGGGCTGGGTGTGCTTGTGTCAACATGGCATGTACAGCGTAGCGTTTACCGCTCAGGTGGGGAAAAGGTTTTTTTGTTAAAAGCAGCGGGATTGAGATTTGCCCTCTTTTTGTTGTTGATGGCTGCGGCAGTTTTCTTTTTGGGGTTGCAGCCAATGGCGATGATTGTGGGTATGGCGACAGGCTATATTACAATGTATATTAGAAGTTTGATGATGATTGTGAAAAAAATGAGGGGAGCAGGTCTTGGCTGAACACGGGCATGTTGAACAGGGGCTAATGGACGCAGCGCATGGTGAAGAGCATGGCGCAACTATTGCGGATCATTTGGAATATTGGACTTATAAATTTGATGATAGCAATCCGTTCATGCAAATCCATGTGGATACCATGATTATGACGACAACAATTGCATTGGCCTTAATCGGGTTTGCGCTTTGGCTTCGTGGCAGGATTACTGAAGGTGCGCCAACGGGTGCGCAAAACTTTATTGAAGTTGTGGTTGAGTTTATCAATGATACGGTGGATAACAACTTTCCTGTGCATAATCCATACATGGCGCCACTGGCTTTCACTATTTTCGTGTTTATTTTCTTGTGTAATACGGTTGATATTTTGCCCGCATACTTGCTGGGTCATATTGCGCATGCTTTTGGCGCGCCAGCATTTCGCCCTGTGCCAACCAATGATTTGAATTTGCCTTTGGCTATGGCGCTGTGTGTGTTTTTCATGACGCTTTATTACGAGCTTAAACTGAAGCCTGTGCATTTCTTGAAAGATGTGGTGAATGAGCCGTTTACAAGCTTGGTACCACTTTGGGCCAAGCCTATTGTCATGCCGATTAACATCGTATTGAAAATTGTGGAAGAAATTGCCAAGCCGTTAAGTCTTTCTTTCCGGTTGTTTGGTAATATGTTTGCGGGTGAGGTTATTTTCTTGTTGATTGCGTTCCTGCTTTTTGCGGATTCTTGGGATGGCCTGATGAGTGTGGGCGGCATCATTTCGGAGGCTTTAGGCTTTGTAATTGCCCTTGGCTGGTCGTTCTTTCACATGTTTATTGGCTTGCTTCAGGCCTTCATTTTTATGACTCTTACGGTGGTGTATTTATCAATGACGCATCAGCCTGTGGAGCACTAATCGCAAAGCGATATATTTAAAAAAGTAGTAAAAACTAAGGAGTAGTAAAATGGAAATGGATGTATCACTAATCACCGCTGCGACGGCAATTGCTGTTGGCATTATTCTGGCAGCCGCAGGCTTGGGTTCTGCAATTGCTTGGGGCTTGATTTGTTCAAAAACAATGGAAGGTATTTCACGCCAACCAGAAATGCGTCCTACATTGGTGTTTAACATGTTTATTTTCGCGGGTTTGATGGAATCTTTCCCATTCATTATTATGGCTTTTGCGCTGTGGTTTGTATTTGCTAACCCATTCTTGGGCTAATTAACGAATATTAAGAACTTTAAAGGGGTAAAGAAATGAGTGTAGATTTAACACTAATTGGGCAGATTATCGTTTTCTTAACGATGGTGGTTCTGTTGGGCAAAATTCTTTATCAACCTTTGAATGATGCAATGGCAGCAAGAACGAAGAAAATTGAAGAAGGTCTTGCTGCAGCGGAAGCTGGGAAAAATGCGAAAGCAGAAGCAGAGGCAGAAGTAAAGGCGCAAATTGAGGAAGCCAAACAAAAAGCGCAGGAAATTGTATCGGCTGCTGAGCGTCGCGCATTAGAGATTAATGAAGAAGCTGTAGCTAAAGCGCGCCACGATGGTGAGCTTATTGTTCAAGGTGCGAAAGAGGAAGCAGAAGCAGAGGCTGGCCGTGTTCGTCAAGGGCTTCGCAAAGAAGTGGCAAGTCTGGCAATCATGGCTGCTGAGAAAGTGATAGAAGCAGAGCTTGATGCAGACAAGCACAAAGCATTGATTGAGAAAGTCATTGCGAATGGGGTATCAGCGTGAGTGATGAAAGAGCTATAGCACGTCGTTATGCGGCTGCGTTGTTTGATCTTTATCAGGAAGGCATAGATGTTACTGAAGCCTTGGATAGAGTGGCGCAGGTGGCTGAGAATGACGATGCGAAAGCTTTGTTGATGAATACCCAGATTGCTGCTGAAGACAGGGCAAGAGCCGTGTTGAGGGCGGCTTCTGCAAGTGATGAGTATGTATTGCGTTTGGTGGCGCTTCTGGCATCACGGAATAAGGCAACATTGTTACCAAGTATTTATGAAATATTAGATCGAATGGTTCATGATGCCAATGCTCAGGTTATGGTGGACGTGACGGTTGCAGAAGATTTGGATGCGGCAATTGCTGGCAAATTAAAAGACATGATCGCTTCAGGTATTGGCAAGCAAGTTGAGCTTAATGTTCAAAAAGATGCTTCCATTTTAGGCGGTATGATTTTAAATATTGGCGATCGCCAAATTGATTACTCTGTACGTGGTCGTTTAGATGGCTTAAAGCGTGCATTGTCGGTTTGATTAGATACAGAGGATATTGAGATTATGAAACTTGATACAGCAGAAATTAGTTCAATTATTAAAGAGCAAATTAAAGGTTTTGAAGCCAGTGCGAGTGATGCAACTGTAGGTCGCCTGATTTCAGTTGGTGATGGTGTTGCCCTGATTCATGGGTTGGCAGATGCCATGGCTGGTGAGATGCTTGAATTTCCAGGCGATACACTTGGTATGGTGCTTAACCTTGAGCAAGATAGTGTGGGTGCTGTGATTTTCGGTGAGTACACACATCTGGCCGAAGGCGATGAGGTGAAGTGCACTGGGCGTATCTTCGAGGTCCCTGTTGGGCCTGGGCTTAAGGGGCGTGTGCTCAACGCGCTAGGGCAACCTGTAGATGGTAAAGGCCCAGTGGATAACGATGGGTTTGATGCTGTGGAAAAAATAGCGCCAGGTGTGATTTCACGCAAGTCGGTTGATCAGCCTTTGCAAACCGGTATTAAAGCGATTGACTCCATGGTGCCTGTAGGCCGTGGGCAGCGTGAGCTTATCATTGGCGACCGTCAAACAGGTAAGACAGCCATTGCCATTGATACGATTATTAACCAAAAAGATACGGGGGTAACCTGTATTTATGTGGCCATTGGTCAAAAAGCGGCAACCGTGGCAAACATTGTGCGCACACTGAAAGAGCATGATGCTTTGGATCATACCATTATTGTATCGGCTAGCGCGTCTGAAGCAGCGGCGCTTCAATTTATTGCGCCTTATGCAGGATGCACTATGGGCGAATATTTCCGCGATCGTGGTGAAGATGCATTGATTATTTATGATGATTTAACCAAACAAGCTTGGGCTTATCGCCAAATTTCTTTGATTCTTCGCCGTCCTCCAGGTCGGGAAGCGTATCCTGGTGATGTATTCTACATTCACTCTCGTTTGCTTGAGCGAGCGTCTCGTGTTGATGAGGCTTATGTTGAACAATTTACCAATGGTGAAGTTAAAGGCAAGACGGGTTCTCTAACCTCATTACCTATCATTGAAACACAGGAAGGTGACGTATCAGCGTTTGTACCAACCAATGTGATTTCAATTACAGATGGCCAGATTTTCCTTGAAACATCCATGTTTAATGCGGGTCAACGCCCTGCAATTAACGCAGGTTTGTCGGTATCCCGTGTGGGTGGTGCAGCACAAACCAAAGCCATGAAAAAAGTGGGTGGTGGCCTTCGTCTTGATTTGGCGCAATATCGTGAATTGGCAGCGTTTGCGCAATTCGCATCGGACTTGGATGAAGCAACACGTGCGCAAATTGAGCGTGGTAAGCGTGGTGTTGAAGTATTGAAGCAAGATGAAAACTCTCCACAAACAGTGGCTGAAATGACAGCTATATTATTCGCATTGAATAATGGTGATTTGGATGATGTGGATGTGGATAAAGTGGTTGAGTTTGAAAAAGCATACCTCACTTATTTGGGTTCCAATCATGCTGACTTTATGAAGGCGCTAAATGACAAGCCTGAATTAAGTGATGAAGTTGCAGACACTTTGAAGAAAGCCGTAGCTGACTTTAAAGCGACTGGCACTTATTAAGGGGTCACCTGATGGCATCGGCTAAGGAAATTCGTGGGCAAATCAAAGCCACGAAAAACACCTCCAAAATCACCAAAGCTATGGAGATGGTGGCAGCAAGTAAAATGCGCAAGGCGCAAGATGCAGTGATGCAGGCTCGTGTTTATGCGGATGGTATCAACACTGTGGTGGCGAATTTGATGCAGGCACACACTGAATATCCCCATCCTTTCCTGGTGAAACGTGATGAAGTCAAACGTGTGGCATACATTGTGGTTTCTTCCGATAAAGGGTTGTGTGGTGGCCTGAATACCAACGTGTTCAAACATGCGCTGGTTAGTCTGAAAGAAGTTCAGGAAACAGCTGATGTTGAAGTGCTTACCATTGGTCGACGTGCGGCTTTATTCATGAAGCGGGTTGCTCCTCTGGTTGCCAGTGTTGAAGATATTAACGATGCACCAGAATTTGCTGAAATTATCGGTGTTGTTGATATGGCAATGGAAAAGTTTCTGGCTGGTGAATATGATGAAGTGCGGTTGGTATTCAACACATTTGTCAACACCATGACACAAAGCCCAACAGAAGTTCAGCTTCTTCCTTGCCCTGAGGCGAAAGTAGAAGACAGAACTGGTTATTGGGATTATATCTACGAACCAGACAGTAAGGAAGTGCTTGACGGATTGCTACGCCGTTACATCGAAACGATTGTGTACCAGGCTGTATTGGAAAATAAAGCTTGTGAACAATCAGCACGAATGGTTGCAATGAAAGCTGCGACCGATAATGCAAAAGATATTATATCTGATTTGCAAATTACATTTAACAAAGCGCGCCAGGCTGCTATCACGCAAGAGCTTGCTGAAATTAGTGCTGGTGCAGCTGCTGCATAGTCAATTAGGAGATATTCAATGAGTGTAGGAACAATTGTACAAATCGTAGGCCCTGTGGTCGATGTTCGTTTTCCAGCTGGTGAGTTGCCAGCGATTTATAATGCGCTAAAGCTTAAAGAAGCCAATCTAACGCTTGAAGTTCAGCAGCATATTGGTGACAACATTGTGCGTACGGTTGCCATGGGTGCTACAGATGGCTTGAAACGGGGTCTTGAAGTTGAGGATACAGGTGCTGCAATTAAAGTGCCTGTGGGTGAAGGTACATTGGGTCGTATCATGAACGTACTCGGCGAAGGTATTGACTTTGAAGGCAGCGAAGTAAAATGTGAAGAAAAATGGGAAATTCATCGTGCGGCTCCAGTGTTTGATGAATTAGCCCCCGCGAATGACATTCTTGAAACTGGTATCAAGGTGATTGACTTGATGGCACCGATTGCCAAAGGTGGTAAAGTAGGTCTGTTTGGTGGTGCAGGTGTTGGTAAAACTGTGAACATGATGGAGTTGATTAACAACATCGCAACAGGTCATGGTGGCCTTTCCGTGTTTACAGGTGTGGGCGAGCGTACACGTGAAGGCAACGACTTTTACTATGAAATGAAAGAGTCCAATGTACTTGATAAAGTGGCATTGGTTTATGGGCAAATGAATGAGCCTCCAGGCAACCGTCTTCGTGTTGCGTTGACAGGCTTGACCATGGCGGAATATTTCCGTGATGAAGGTAAAGACGTACTGATTTTTATCGATAACATTTATCGATACTCACTTGCAGGTGTGGAAGTATCCGCATTGCTGGGTCGTATGCCATCGGCGGTGGGTTATCAACCTACACTGGCTGAAGAGATGGGTCGTTTGCAAGAACGTATCGCATCAACGAAAGTGGGCTCTATTACATCGGTACAGGCTGTTTATGTGCCCGCGGATGACTTGACTGACCCTGCCCCTGCAACCACATTTGCACACTTGGATTCGACGATTGTATTGTCGCGTCAAATTGCAGAGCTTGGTATTTATCCCGCGGTGGATCCTTTGGATTCAACCTCACGCCAGCTTGACCCTAAAATTGTGGGTATTGAGCATTATGAAGTAGCACAGGGTGTTCAGCGCACATTGCAACGCTATAAAGAGCTTCAAGATATTATCGCAATCCTGGGTATGGACGAACTTTCGGATGAAGATAAATTGCAAGTGAACCGAGCTCGTAAATTGCAACGTTTCTTGTCGCAACCTTTTACCGTGGCAGAAGTCTTTACAGGCTCACCAGGTGTTTATGCGAAGAAAGAAGAAACCATTAAAGGCTTCAAAGGTATTTTGGCGGGTGATTATGACCACCTTCCCGAGCAAGCATTCTATATGGTTGGCTCTATTGATGACGCAGTTGCCAAAGCTGAGAAAATGCAGGCTAAAGGCTAATGGCCATGTCAAACATGAAAGTTGTCGTTGCTACGGCTGAACGCGAAGTCTATTCGGGTGATGCTACGATGCTTTTAGCCCCTGGTGCTGAAGGTGAGCTGGGTATCCTGCCTGGCCACAGTGCCTTGCTTACATCGCTTAAGGCTGGCGAGCTTGTGATTACGGATGGTGATGAAGTGGATGAAGTGTTTGTAGCTGGTGGCTACATGGAAGTACAACCTGATAAGGTTACTGTGCTGGCCGATGTTGCAGAGCGAGCAGCAGATATGGATGAGGCTGAAATCATTGCCGCACAACGCAAGGCTGAAGAATTGATTGCTTCCAAGAAAGAAGATATCGATTTGGCGGCTGTGGAAGCTGAAATTGCCATGATGGCAGCGCGCTTGCGCCTGATTCAAAAACGCAAAAAAAGATAGTAAGTTTTTGATGCTTGTCTGATTTTGAAAAGGTCATCCTCAAGGATGGCCTTTTGTTTATTGCTTGTTATCAGAATACTTTTAAACTGGGGCGATGCTTAAGCAATCAGAAGCAGCTCTTCGCCTAAAAATTTGTGGTATCACGCGCTTGGAAGATGCATTGCTTGCGTCAGCTCTGGGTGTGGACGCGCTGGGCTTTGTGTTTTACAAAAAATCACCACGCTATATTGATCCCAAAGATGCCCAAAATATCATACAACAACTACCACCTTTGATGACCATGGTTGGCTTGTTTGTTAATCCCACACAGCAAGATATTGATGATACGCTGGCACAGTGCGCTTTGGATGTGATTCAATTGCATGGTGATGAAAGTGCTGACTTTTGCCAGCAGCAAAGCAGGCGTGTGATGAAAGCGGTAGCTATTTCCACTCCGGATGATATGGATAAGGTTAAAGCATTTGATTGTGCTGTGTTGCTTGATGCGAAAGCGCCAGAAGGTGTGTATGGTGGTGCGGGTAAGGCCTTTGACTGGTCGATGTTGGAAAGGCTGGAGCATAGACACCCCTTGATTTTGGCTGGTGGTATCAATAGCAGTAATATCGTCAAAGCCAAACAGGTGAGAGGGTTGTATGCCTTGGATGTTTCATCCGGCGTTGAATCAGAAAAGGGCATCAAGGACAAGCAAAAAATGATAGAATTATGTGAGAAGTTTAAATATGGATTATGATTTTACCATTCATCACGCGCCTGATGAGGGGGGGCATTTTGGTCAATATGGAGGGCGATTTGCGGCTGAAACCTTGATGCAGCCACTTAAGGAAATTGAAGATGCTTTCTTTGAAGCATGGGCAGACCCTGCATTTCACCAAGAGCGCCTGGATTTGCTCAAAAATTATGTGGGCAGAGAAACACCCTTATATTTTGCTAGGCAACTGACCACGGAGGTAGGCGGAGCAAGTATTTATCTCAAACGTGAAGACTTAAATCATACAGGCGCACATAAGGTTAACAATACCATAGGGCAGGCATTGTTGGCGCGGCGTATGGGCAAAAAGAAAGTGATTGCAGAGACTGGTGCGGGGCAGCATGGCGTTGCCACAGCCACAGTAGCTGCAATGTTTAACATGCAGTGCGATATTTATATGGGTAGAGAAGATATTCGCAGGCAAGCTCCCAATGTGTTCCGTATGAAATTGTTAGGTGCAAATGTGATTCCAGTGGATTCAGGTAGTGCAACACTAAAGGATGCAGTGAATGAGGCTTTGCGAGTATGGGTCGCATCATGCGAGGATACTTATTATATCTTTGGTACGGCAGCAGGCCCACATCCTTTTCCATTGATGGTGCGCCAGTTTCATACCGTGATTGGGCAGGAAGCTCGCAAGCAATGTTTGGCGCAGGCGGGCAAGTTGCCTGATGTGGCGGTAGCATGCGTGGGCGGCGGCTCCAATGCAATTGGCTTGCTTCACCCGTTTTGGGATGATACAGGCGTGCGTTTGGTGGCAGTAGAAGCAGGTGGTCATGGTTTGAATACCCATGAACATGCTGCATCACTGGCTAAGGGTCGTCCAGGTATTATTCATGGTAGTTTAAGTTATGTGCTGGATGATGAGGAAGGGCAAATTTGTGAAGCACACAGTATTTCTGCAGGTCTGGACTATCCAGGCGTTGGCCCTGAGTTGGCGCACATGATGGATATCGGGCGCCTGGAAGTGGATAGCGCAACAGATGATGATGCACTTAACGCGTTTGAAGCCTTGACCAAGGCTGAGGGCATTATTCCCGCTCTGGAGTCTAGCCATGCGCTGGCAGCAGGTATGCGGATTGCGGCAGATATGAGTTCGGATAACATCGTGCTTATCAACCTGTCGGGGCGTGGTGATAAGGATTTGAATACCGTGATGCAAAAATTTGGCTTTGATGCAGGAGAAAGTTTATGAGCCATCAGCTTTCAGAAGTATTCAAGCGTTGCGCGCAAGATAACAGGGCAGCTCTGGTGGGTTATCTAACAGCAGGCGACCCTGACCCCAAAACTTCTGAAACACTGATGTTAGAGCTTATCAAGCATGTGGATATTATCGAGATTGGCATGCCTTTTTCTGATCCCGCGGCAGATGGCCCTGTGATTCAGGCTGCCAGTGAACGCGCGCTTGCCGCAGGTACCAGGCTGGCTGACGTGTTTGCCGTGGCAAAAAAAATTCGCGCAAGCAAGCCAGAGATTGGCATTGTGCTGATGGGTTATGCCAATGTGCCCTATACCATGGGGTTTGCGCATTTTGCCAGACAAGCCAAAGCATCGGGTGTGGATGGTGTGTTGCTTGTGGATATTCCTGCTGAAGAAAGCCATATTTGCGCGCAAGCTTTTGCTAAAGAGGGCTTAAGTCAAATTATGTTATTAGCACCAACTTCCACAGAGGAAAGAATTGAAATGGCAGCAAATATTGCGCAGGGTTTTATTTATTATGTATCACTTGCGGGTATTACAGGTGCTGAGATGGGTGAGGTGGCCAAGGTTAAAGAGAAGTTGTCTTTGATTCGTACATATACTACACTACCTATATGCGTTGGCTTTGGTGTAAAGACAGAAGCGCAGGCAAAAGCGATTGCGGAATTTGCGGATGGTGTGGTGGTTGGCAGTCATTTTGTGAGCCAAATCACATCAAATATCCATGATCATGATGCTATGGTTTTGGGGGTATCTGAGTCTGCAAGCACCATGGCTTATGCCATGAAACATACGACATCGGGGGCGAGCTAAGCGGCTATGCGAAGGGAGAGAGCATGAAAATTCGTGTTTTAGGCTGTTATGGGGGGCAGCTTCTGGGTTTCCACCTGACCTCATTTTTAGTCAATGATACCATTTTGCTAGATGCAGGTTCACCCACAGAGGTGCTGACCCTTGAAGAGCAGAGTGAAATCGAACATATCTTTTTATCGCATACTCATCTTGACCATATCAAGGATATCGCGTTTTTGGCTGATAATCGTTCCTTGAAGCGCTGGGGAGGTGAAACCCATGCCAGCGCGATTACCATTCATAGTTTGCAAGAGAATCTGGATACCTTGAAAACCCACTTTCTAAACCATGTGGTCTGGCCAGATTTTACGTGTATTCCAACCCAAAAAGATGCGATTCTTAACATGGAAAGTTTTGCATCTGAAGAAAGGGTGAGTGTTGAAGGCATTCATATTATGCCAATCCTTGTCAATCACCCTGTGCCATGTACGGGCTTTTTGCTGGATGATGGTATGGTGCAGGTTGTCTTTTCCGCGGATACCGGGCCTACAGACCGAATCTGGGAAATTGCCAATCAACAGCCTAATTTGAGGGCTGTCATCATTGATTGCTCTTTTCCCAATGACTGTCAGGAGCTTGCAGATGTAAGCGGACATTTAACACCCAGGGGTATGGTGGAAGAATTGAAGAAGCTGGACAAGTTTGGTAAAGTCCCTGTTTACTTGTATCATATGAAGCCGGAAGTATTGACGGAAATGGCATCCGAAGTGGAAGCCGAAGATATTCCCCATTTGCGTATGTTAACGCAAGTGGATGAACTGGTCATTGAAGCATAGAAACTTGCATGCAAAGGAATTCTTATGAGTTGGTTAACCCGTTTGATTGAGCGACCTAAAAGCATCATCAGTGGTGATTCAAACACACCTGACGGGCTGTGGATTAAGTGTCCGGGTTGCTGTGAAACATTATACAATAAAGAGTTGATACGTTCAGAAATGGTATGCCCAAAATGCGACCACCATATGCGTATTTCCGCGGCAGACAGAGCCTCTTTTTTGTTTGATGAAGACACTTATGAAGAATGTGATACACATTTGACATCAAAAGACCCGTTGCAGTTCAAGGACCAAAAGCGTTACACGGAACGCTTGAAAGCAGCGAATAAAAAAGCGGGGCATGGTGACGCGGTACGCAATTATTTTGGAGATATCAAGGGTATCACGACATCGGTGAGCATGTTTGAATTTGCTTATATGGGCGGAAGCATGGGCTCTGTGGTGGGTGAAAAAATTGCACTGGGTATGGAGCGCGCGCTTGAGCGCCAATGTCCATATTTGCTGATTACGGCATCAGGTGGCGCGCGTATGCAGGAAGGTATTTTATCCTTGATGCAAATGGCGAAAACGTCATCGGTATCCAATCGCTTGCATGAAGCCAAGCTTCCTTTTGTTTGCTTGTTGACCGACCCTACGATGGGTGGTGTTTCGGCCTCGGTGGCTTGGCTTGGCGATGTGATTATCGCAGAGCCTGGAGCATTGATTGGCTTTGCGGGGCCTCGAGTTATCAAGGAAACTGTGGCGGAAGAACTTCCTGAAGGTTTCCAGCGCGCGGAGTTTTTACTGGAGCATGGCCTGATTGATGAGGTGGTGGATAGACGTAAGCAGCGCGACTATTTGAAAACACTGTTTGAGCACTTGATGGCTCGTTCCTATCGTCAACCCAACTAGTTTACACATTTCATAGTGAAACCTCAAGATAAACCATGCCAGGTTGAAGCCTGGCTAGAAGCATTGGGCGCGCCTGGCGCGGACAGGGATTACCAGCCAGGCCATACACGAGTGCTTGCTTTGATACAGGCTGCCCAAGAGCAAGGTTTCACCTTTCACCAACCCAAGCTGCGGATTCGTGTTGCGGGCACCAATGGTAAAGGTTCCACCGCCCATTTCCTCGCGCAAGCTTTGCAAGATAATGGTTATCAAGTGGGGTTATACACTTCACCGCACATTCTGACTTTTCATGAGCGTATTCAGGTGAATGGCAAGCCCGTCACGCAAAATGACTTGATGCGTCTGATGACCTTGGTGATGCCCCTGGCTTTGGATGTGCAGGCATCGTATTTTGAAACGGCGACTGTACTTGCCCTGATGTATTTTAGTCAACGCAAGGTGGATGTGGAAATCCTGGAGGCGGGAGTGGGTGCTCGCTTTGACGCGACCACGGCGGTACCTGCGGATATGGCCTTGCTTACACCCGTTGGACTCGACCATCAGGCTTGGTTGGGGGATACACTTGAAGCCATTGCTTATGATAAAGCTTATGTGTTTGAAGGTTGCCCCACAAAACTAAGCACGAAGCAAAGCTTAGAAGTAGAGCAGGTGTTAGATGAAGTGGCGCAAGATATGATTTACACACCCGCTTGGCGCATGCCTTTGGCGATGCTTGGTGAACATCAAAAGCATAATGCAGGTTTAGCCTTTGCGGCATTGCAGCATATGCATACCTACCTGCCAGACTTAGATATAACTAAAGCCGAACACAGCATACAACATGCTTTGATTCCAGGGCGTTTAGAAGATGTGCAGCACCAAGGGCACACTTTCATTTTGGATGCAGCGCATAATGAACATGCCATCCAAGCTTTATTGCCAACCTTAAAAGATATGCAGCGCTTTGATGTGATTTTCTTGGCAACCCGAGAAGATAGAGATTTAAGCGGCTGTGTGGCTCTGCTTAAGTCATATACGGATAAAATTGTGGTGATGACAGGGCAGAAACCATATAGATACCAATCTATCAAGGAAGCTCTTGATAAGGAAGTGGTGACGCATCAACAAGGATATTTTTTGATTTTAGGCTCGTTTTTGACCTTAAATGAAGCATTATCTTGGTTTCAAGGCGGATAGAAATATAGCTGGGCTTGCCAATAGCAAGCTTTCCACCCATGATTTGTGCATGACATTAATTTACGTTGACCCTGAAGAAATCAGCCGTTTTGAGGCCATTGCCGCTGAATGGTGGAATCCTGATGGCATGTTTAAGCCTTTGCACCAAATCAATCCGTTGCGTTTGGATTATATCGGGCAGCGAGCTGACTTGTGTGATGCCGAGGTTTTGGATGTTGGCTGTGGTGGCGGGTTGCTTGCCGAAGGCATGGCAAGCCGTGGTGCTGTGGTGACAGGTATTGACCGCTCCCCCAAGGCTTTGCGTGTTGCCAGTGTGCACGCTGAGCAATCAGGGGTGCAGGTGGATTATCATGAAAGTGACGCGGAAACCTGGGCAACATCGCATCAGGAAGCCTATGATGTGGTGACGTGTCTGGAAGTGTTGGAGCATGTGCCCGATGTGGAGCGAACGGTTGCGGCATGTGCTGACATGCTCAAACCTGGTGGCTTGTTTTTCTTTGCCACCTTAAACCGTACACCAACATCATACATCAAGGCGATTATTGGCGCAGAGTATGTATTGGGCTGGTTGCCCAAGGGTACTCATCAGTACAGCAAGTTTATCCGTCCATCCGAGATGGTTCAGGCGTTGCGAGAAGCTGCTCTGGAAGTTCGGGATATACAGGGCATGAGCTACTCACTTTTTTCAGGCCATTTTTCATTATCACACGATTTGAGTGTGAATTATCTGGGTTTCGCGCAAAAGCCCGCTTAGCTTTTGATCTTGCGACTATTGTTTTCATTATTATGCTTAATCAACTTGCCAGCCATGGCATACGCGGGTGAGTTGGTTGCCAATCGGGTTCACCGTGACCCTTATGGTATGATTCACGCGCAAGGTGAGGTGCAAATGCGTACTCACGGCATGGTGATTGATGCTGAAGCTTTGCAATGGGATATGGATTCACAAGCCGCAAGCATCACAGAAGCTAGGATTCGGACACAGGAAGGTCATCGCATACAGGGTAAGCATTTGCAGCGCACGGATTTGACGCATTTTCAGGGTGAGGATGTGGTTTACACCATGTGTGAAGATGACGCGTTGGCATGGCGTATTGTCGCGGGCTCTGCCAGCCTGGACTTGGACGAAGGTATATTTGAGGCGCATGATGCGAAGTTTGTCTGGGGTGGGGTTCCTGTGTTATACACACCTTATTGGCAACATGCGCTCACCCGACGTTCAGGGCTTTTGATGCCAGAGCTTTCCAACAGTACACGGCGTGGGCAACAGCTGGATATACCATTTTATTGGGCAGCAGCACCACACTGGGATATGACGCTCATGCCACGCGTGATGAAGCTCAGGGGTGTGATGGCGGATATTGAATGGCGACATCGCTCAGGCCTAGGCAACGAGCTGATTCAAATTGAATCGATTCAGGATAAGGAAACGGGTACAACGCGCGGACGGTTGCGCACGGATATGGGCTGGGCATTTACCCCTGCCATTGATGCGGCGGTGGATATTGATGCGGTTAATGATGGTTTATACATTGCTGATTTTCCTTTTTATGAGGGAGACAGGGAATCAGCCGCGTTTTTAACCAGCAATGCCTATATGGCATGGCGTGATGGCAGTGATAGCGCGATTTTAAGCGCGCGTTACCAGCAGGTGCTTGGTGACGTGAGCAATGCGGCCACACTGCAAGTCTTGCCTCGTTTGCAAACACGCCATTACTTTGATGTCGCAGGTGAACAGGGCTTGAAGCTGGAGCATCAGACTACCGTTTTTCAGCGTGATGTTGGTGTATCAGGCACACGTATTGGTCTGCGCCCATCATGGTCGTTGCCCTGGCAGGCGCAGGGAGGGGCGATTGCTGCCAATTGGACTGTGCTTGGGCAATATGTGGCTTATGATTCCAAGAACTTTACCCGCACAACTTCTTCATACGCCGCGCTTGCATCCAGCTTGCAAGTGGAAGCCAAGATTGAACGGATATTTGCAAATCGACAATGGCGGCATGAGCTGAAACCCATACTAAGGGTGGACGCATCCACAGCGCCTGAGCAAAGCACCAACCCACGTTATGACTCCAGCCTTTTACCCCTGAACATGAGTAACTTGTTGCAAGGCAACCGTTATTCAGGCTGGGACAGGTTTGAACGCATGCGAAGGATAAGCCTGCTTCTGGCATCATCGCTGGAAAACAAGGCGCAAGATGTGGTACGCAAAGTCATGGAGATGCAGTTGGGCGTAGCTTATGATGGTTTGCGGGAGACTGTGGATGCGTCCATAGCACCAGCGCCAACATCATCCGTATCCAATATATTGGCTGAATTTTCGTGGATGCCGCTTCCAGGCTGGAAACTGGATATGGGTGGACAATATCATGCCAACAGCAATCGTTGGGTTGAAGCACACGGTGGTATGCACTGGACAGGGCAGGGGCAATACGCTCATGTGGCATGGCGACGCACGGACGCTTCCTATTCAAGGGCAGCGGAAGCACTAACCTTTTCAGGGCGTATAAAAATGAATCCGCGATGGTCGTCTTATGCTCACGGGCAGTATGACCTTTTGCGTCAGCATACCATACAGACCACGCTTGGCATTGCGTACCAGCATGCTTGTTGGGATGCGAGCCTTGAAGGCTATAAATCCTATCAGGTTGGTTCCAACAGTTTAACGGATATTGGCTGGCGTTTCTTGCTCACCTTTGATGGGCTGGGTAGTTTTGGCGATAGCTAGAGTCTGGTTACACGCATTAAAATGAGTGTAACCAGGCTCTGTAAAAGAGGGCAACATTGAAGAAATTATATGGAATGATGATAGTTGCAGCACTGTTGCTGGACGCACATATGGCAGCCGCAGAGCGTTTGGATGCCATTGCGGCCATTGTTAATGGCGAAGTGGTGACATGCTATGAAGTGGAGATAGCAGCCGATGGTCTGGCCAAACAACTTCAGCAAAGTGGCGCAGAGCTTCCGAGTAGAGATGAGCTTTTTCAGCGCGCGTTGGATTCAAGGATTCAACGTGTGCTGCAATATCAGGAAGCACAACAGTTGGGTTTGAAAGTATCACCTGAGGAAGTGAAAGCCGCCATGGAAGATGTGGAAAGGCGCAACAATTTGCGGGAAGGTCAGCTTGTTGATGTACTCAAGGCGCAGGGCATTGATGTTGAAACCTATAAGGAAACACTCAAGGATAAAATTTTAAGCTCCCGACTTATCAATAGCGCGGTGCGCGCCAATCTTCATGTGAGCGAAGAAGCCATGCGTGAGTATTATCGCAAACATCTTCAAAACCCCAAACCCGTGCGTGAGATTCACACCGCACAAATGTTTATCGCTATCCCTGCTGATGCCGACGCGGAAACTGTGGAACGTAAGCGCAAGGAAGCAGAAGCATATTACAAGCGATTTCTGGCGGGAGAAGATTTCGCGTCCATTGTCGCCCTGGAGTCGGACGCGCCCAATGCCAGTGAAGGTGGTGACATGGGATGGGTTTCTGAAGGATTGGTCAAGGGCGCGTTCAGGCAAATGTTTGATGTGCCGGTTGGTGGATTTACGCCCGTGATTCGTTCGGCGGCAGGCTTTCATATTGTCAAGGTGTTAGATGAGCGCATGCGTAAACCAGACAATCTGATGCCTTACGAAGAAGTTCATGCCCGCCATATTTTGCTTCAGATTCCTGATAGCGCGGATTTGAGTACGCAAATCAGGATTCGGCAAAGAGCAGAAAAAATCGCGGAAGAAATGCAAGGTACATCGGATGAAGCCTTTGCTGTGCGAGCCAGGGAGCTATCACAAGGCCCAAGCGCGTCACGTGGGGGTGATTTGGGCTGGTTTAGGCGTGGTCAAATGGTTCCGGCTTTTGAGGAAGCTGCGTTTGCCATGCAACCTGGGGAAACCAGTGGTGTTGTTGAAACCCAGTTTGGCTTGCACATTATTCGTGTGGTTGAGAAAAGGACGGTAAACCCCAATTCCTTTGAAGCGCACAAAGCGCGAATTGAACAAATATTGATGGAATCTGAAATGCGACAACAAGTGCCACGATGGATGCAGGGGTTGCTGGACAAGGCCAAGGTCGAAAAAAGAAGTTGCGATGTTGCTCTGGCCAGGCATTGACTGTTGTAAAAATAAATTAGTGTGAAACCTTTTGTTTTAACGCTTGGTGAGCCCGCGGGCATTGGCCCTGATTGTGTGCTGCTGGCTTATCAGGCAAGGCCAGAATTGTTTCGCAATGTTGTTGTCATTGCCAAACCATGTTGGCTTACAGGGCGCGCGGCAGAGTTGGGATTGGATGTTTGTGTGTCTGATTGTGACGCAAGCCTTAGGAAAGATACAAGGCAGAATGTGCTATGGGTGTTTGACCCAACACATGATAAAGCGCGCAAGGTGATTGCGGGCAGCCCAAGTGCTTTGGAAGCAAAAGCTGTGGTGGCGTGTATTCGAGCGGCAGCAGAGATGTGTTTGCGGGGGCAAGCTTTGGGCTTAATCACCGCGCCGATTGAAAAAGCCATTTTAAAAGACGGCGGGTTTGACTTTCCAGGGCACACCGAGTTTTTGGCAGATATTGCAGGTGTCAATCGGGTGGTGATGATGCTGGCATCGTCGGCTGTTCGTGTGGCCCTGCTCACCACACATGTAGCGATTCGTGATGTCGCAAGCTTGCTCAATCAGGAAGATACCAAGGCTATCATTCGTATCATTCATCAGGCCATGCGGCAGCAAATGGGTATCAAGCAACCAAGGCTGGCGCTTGCAGGACTAAATCCACACGCAGGTGAGCAAGGGTATTTTGGCAGCGAGGAAATTGATGTTTTGCAACCTGCTATTGCGGCCTTGAAGGATGAGGGTATCATGGTGGATGGTCCGCTGCCCGCGGACACACTTTTTTCCGCGGATATGCGAAAGCGGTATGATATGATTGTATGTTGCTACCATGATCAGGCTTTGATACCGATTAAAGCGTTAAGTTTTGGTGATGCGGTCAATATCACGTTGGGATTACCCTTTATCCGTACCAGTGTTGATCATGGTACAGCATTCAGTCGTGCGGGCACGGGAAAAATCAGCTACACTAGTTTGGTTGCTGCCATTGAAATGGCGAAGGATATGCAAAGGAGCATGCCATGATGGATGATATTGCTGGGAAATTATTGATTGCGACACCATCACTCCAAGATGGCTTTTTTCATGATAGTGTGGTGTTGCTTTGTCATCATGATGATCAAGGTTCTATGGGTTTGGTGCTTAATAAACCGCAGCCGATTAACGTGTTTGAAGTGTTGGATGATATGGCGCTTTTTGAGAATGAACGGCAAAAAGGTATGGCGCAAATGCGGCTTGAAGAGCAAACCGTGTACGAAGGAGGGCCAGTGGATAC